>MWBF01000013.1 GCA_002068935.1 Chloroflexi bacterium ADurb.Bin325 | reverse complement strand
CCCGCGGCGCAGCCTGGGCCGGCTCGGCGAGGACGCCGCGGCGGCCTATCTCGAAGGGCAGGGCTATGCGATACTTGTGCGCAACTGGCGGACGCGCGCCGGCGAGATCGACATCATCGCGCGGCAGGGGGAATGGCTCGTCTTCGTGGAGGTGCGCAGCCGCCGCGCGGCCCGCGCCGGCGGCGCGCCGGCCCTCGGCCGCCCGGCGGACTCCGTGACCCCGCGCAAGCAGATGCAGCTCGCCCGTCTCGCGCAGGCCTATCTGGCCGAGATGCCCTGGCAGGGCCTTGCCCGCATCGACGTGATCGCCATCGAGTTCGGGCCGGATGACCGGGCCGCGAGCCTGGAACACTACCGCGATGCGGTCGGCGGCTGATATGGTCTCCGGCTCTTCGTGGCCCCTGCTCGTTGCCATCGTCGGCCCGACGGCCGCGGGCAAGACCGCGCTCAGCCTGGAGCTGGCCGAGAGGCTGGGCGGCGAGATCGTCTCCGCGGACTCCCGCCAGATCTACCGCGGCATGGATATCGGCTCGGCGAAGGCCACGCCCGCCGAGCAGGCGCGCGCGCCGCACCATCTGCTCGACCTCGTGGACCCAGATCAGGTGCTCACCCTCGCCGAGTATCAGCGGCTCGCGTACCGCGCTATCGCGGACATCCACGGCCGCGGGCGCGTGCCGCTGCTCGTCGGCGGCTCCGGCCAGCACGTCGCGGCGATCCTGGAGGGGTGGCGCATCCCGGAGGTCGCGCCGCAGCCCGCGCTGCGCGCGGCGCTGGCCGCCGATGCAGCCGCGGCCGGCGCGGAAGCGCTGCACGCGCGGCTGGCCGCGCTCGACCCGGCCGCGGCCAGTCGCATCGACCACCGCAACGTCCGCCGCGTGATCCGCGCGCTGGAGGTCTGCCTCGTCACCGGCCGGCCCATCTCCGAGCTCCAGCGCAAGGAGCCGCCGGCCTACCGCATCGTGCGCATCGGCGTCACCCGCCCGCGGCCCGTGCTGTACGAGCGCATCGACCGCCGTGTGGATCGGATGGTCGAGGCCGGGCTGGTGGACGAGGTGCGACGGCTGGCGGACGCCGGCTACGGCTGGGATCTGCCCGCGCTGACCGGCCTGGGCTATCGGCAGATCGGCCTCTATCTGCGCGGGGAGAAGACGCTCGCCGAGGCCGTCGCGCTCGTCAAGCAGGCCACCCGTCGCTTCGTCCAGCAGCAGTACAACTGGTTCCCGCTGGACGACCCGGCCATCCGCTGGCTCGACCCGGACTATGTGACGACGGAGGAAGCGCTCGCCTGGATGGACGGATAGAACGCTGCCGGCGCAGCCTTTCAGCAAGATCGGAGGATGCTACAATGCTGCCACGTGAACGCGTGCTCGCCGCGCTGGCCTTCCAGCCGGTGGACAAGATCCCCCTGCAACTCCACCCCTCGCCCGGCGGCCTCTTCGAGCACGGCCAGAAGATGCTCGATCTGATGCTGGCGTTGGGGCATGATTTCGGTTCGCTGGACGGCGTGCGGCTGCCGGAGGCGCCCGCGACCGACTTCGACGCGGACGGCCGCTATCACCGGTTCACGACGGACGAGTGGGGCACGTCGTGGGAGTATCGGCTGTACGGCGTGTGGGGCCACCGGATCGGCTACCCGCTGGCCGATTTGGCGAAGCTGGACACCTGGCGGCCGCCGGCCGTCGTCCGGCTGACGGGCGATGCGCTGGCCCAGGCGCAGGCGGCCGGCGCGGCGCACCGCCGCACCTACTACCACATCTCCGGCGGGGTCAGCCTGTTCGAGACCATGCAGAGCCTGCGGCCCTTCGAGGATGTGCTGATCGAGGTGGCCCAGGATGCGCCCGGCATCAACCGGCTGGCGGACATGCTGGTCGAGCATTATGCGGCGGTCGTGGACAATGCGCTGGCCGTGGGCGCGGACGCGATCTCGGTCGGCGACGACTACGGCACGCAGAAGGCCATGATGATCTCCCCGCGCACGTGGCGGCGCTTCTTCAAGCCGCGCTACCGTGCGCTGTTCGAGCCGGTGCGCGCGGCCGGCAAGCAGATCCTGTTCCACTCGTGCGGCTGCGTGGGGCCGATCCTGGAGGATCTGGCGGAGCTGGGCGTGACGGCCATCTGGCCGCAGTTGCCGCTGTACAATCATCAGGAGCTGGCGGCGCGCTGTCGCGAGCTGAGGTTGGCGCTACAGATGCACCCGGATCGGGGCGACCTGATGCAGCGCGCGACGCCGGAGCAGGTGCGCGCGTACCTGCTCCGGCTGGTCGAGGAGTTCGCCACGCTCCAGGGCGGTTCGTGGCTCTATCTGGAGGTGGATCCGGGCTTCCCGTGGGAGAACGTCAAGGCCATGTACGAGACGGCGCTCGAGCTGCGGGCCTGACGCGCTCAGAGACTGTCCGAAAAGCCCGAAACTGGCGGTTGAAACCGCTGCCACACTTACTAAGTCTCCCTGCGGAGACTTTCGCGCCTCAGTCTGCGAAGGCAGACTTGGCAATGGTGGCCGTGACTTCAGTCGCCAGGAGACTTTTTAAACAGCCTTTCAGGCCTGACGCGCTCAGGCTGTCAGCGCATCCACCGTGGCCAGGCAGCGCTCCACGTCGTCCGCCGTGTCGAAGTGCGCGGTCGCGATACGGATGCAGTTATAGTGGTCGACCACTCGCACGGTGATGCGGTTTTCGCGCAGCACGCCGGCGACATCCTGGGCCTGCTTCCCCGTTACGACGAAGCTCACCAGGCCGGAGGAGTCCTCGGCGGCCAGCGGGGTCAGCAGCCGCAGGTGTGGCCGTTCAGCGATGCAGGCCTTTGCATAGCCAGCAAGGCCGGCGATGTGGGCATAAACGTTGTCCCAGCCGAGGCCCTCGAACCAATCCAGCGCCGCGTTCAGCCCGACGGCCAGCGTATAGCTGCGCGTGCCGAACTCGAAGCGCGCGGCGCTGTCCACCGGCTCGCAGATGTCCGCGTCGAGATCCGCGGCCTTGAGGCTCCCCGCGCCGACATGGGCCATGTTCAGCGCGTCGAGCCGATCCTTGCGACAGTAGAACAGCCCCAGCCCCTTCGGCCCGCTCAGCCATTTGTGCGCGTTCGAGGTGTAGAAGTCCACGCCCAGCGCGGCCACGTCCACGGGCAGCGCGCCGAGCGTCTGCGCGCCATCGAAGCAGGTCAGCAGGCCGCGGGCCGCGGCCCAGCCGCAGATCTCGCGCGCCGGCAGCCGCGTCCCGGTCTCGCAGGTCACGTGGCTCATGATGATCAGGCGGGTCGCGGGGCCAGCGGCCTGCTCCAGCCGGGGCAGCATGTCGTCTGCGCGCGGGGACACCGGAACCGTCCGAACGACGACCCCGCGCCTGTGTTTGAGGTAGGCCAGCGGGTGCGCGATGGCCGGATGTTCCTCGTCGGTCGTGATGATCTCGTCGCCGGGCCGCCAGTCGAAGCCGGCCAGACACAGGTTGACGCCGTCGGTCGCGTTGCGCGTGAACGCGATCTCGTTCGCCTGTGCGCCGAGCCGCGCCGCGATGCGTGTACGCGCCTCGTCGATGCTCGCGCCCAGGTTGCGCCGGCTGGCCACGCCGGAACGCTCGAAGTCCGCGGTCGCTTCGAGATAGGCGGCCAGCGCCGGCTCAGGCATCAGGCCGTAGGTTCCGGTGTTCAGATAGGTGACGTCTTGCAGGATCGGAAAGGCGGCGCGGACCGCAGCCGCGTCGAGAGCATGGGTCAGTGTGTTCAGCATAGATGGCCAACCCCTTCGATGATATACCCCGGCCATCGGCCGAGGATGATTTTGCGCGACTGCGTGATCCGAACGCCCCGCGGCGCCGTCAGCTCCCGGTCGGGTCCAACGCCTTTTGCAGCGCCTCGCCCAGGAGCATCCAGAACAGGATGGTGAAGGTGAGCGCGATGGACGGGTAGAGGATCAGGTGCGGGTGGGTGCGGAAGTACCGCGACCCCTCGCCGATCATCTGGCCCCAGGAGGGATTGGGCGGGGGGATGCCCAGGCCCAGCAGGCTCAGCCCGGCCTCCGCAAAGATCGCGCCCGGCACGCCGAGCGTGACCGAGACGAACACCGGCGACAGCGAGTTGCGGATCAGGTGTTTGGCGATGATCCAGCCGCTGCCCGCGCCCATCGCGGTGGCCGCGCGCACATAATCGGTGGCCTTGAGCGACAGCACCTGCCCGCGCACGAGCCGCGCGATGCCGATCCAGCCGGTGATGGACATCGCCAGCACGATGTTGAACAGGCCGCGGCCCAGCGCGATCATCAGCAGGATGTAAAAGAGCAGCGACGGCAGCGCGGACATCACGTCGATGATGCGCATGAGCATGTAGTCCACCCAGCCCCCGCGCAGCCCGGCCACCGCGCCGATGGGGATGCCGACGATGACGACCGCGATCTGGCTGAGCAGGCCGACCGCCATGGAGACGCGCGCGCCGTACAGGATGCGGCTGAGCACGTCGCGGCCCAGCTCGTCGGTGCCGAACCAGTATTTGGAGGACGGCATCTGCAAGACCGATGCGAAATCGCCGACCAGCGGGTCGTGCGGGGCCAGAAGGGGCGCGAGGAGCGCGATGAGCAGCGTGAGCAGGATCATCACCAACGAGATGATGCCGGCCCTGTCGCGCAGCAGCCGCCGCCAGGCTTTGAGCAACAAACTCGGCCGTCGGGAGAGCAGGTTGCCGGAGAGGGTTGTGACGGCCATCTTATTTCTCCTTGACGAAGGTGACGCGGGGGTCCACCGCGGCGTAGAGCAGATCCGAGACCAGGTATGATACGCCGATCAGGACCGTGAAGAGCAGCGTCATGCCCATGATCATCGTGTAGTCGCGCATCGTGAGCGCGGCGACGAAGAGCGCGCCGATGCCCGGGACGCGGAAGATCGATTCGACGAAGATGGAGCCGACGACCAGGCCGGCCACCATCGGGCCGACGACCGTGATGACGGGGATGAGCGCGTTCTTGAAGATGTGGATCCAGACGACGCGGCGCTCGCTCAGCCCCTTTGCGCGTGCGGTGCGCACGTAGTTCGAGCGGAGCACGTCGAGCATGCTGGAGCGCACGTACCGTTGCAGGATCAGGATGGGGCCCAGCGAGTTTGCCAGGACGGGCATGATCCAGTTTTTGGGCGAGATCCAGCCGCCGGTCGGCAGCCATTGCAGGGTGACCGAGAAGAGGATGATCAACAGGTAGGCCAGCACGAAGTTGGGCATGATGAAGCAGAAGATCGTGACCGCCGTGCCGAACTTGTCGATCCAGCTGCCCTCGTTCATCGCCGCGGCCACGCCCAGCCCGCCGCCCACGATCAGGGAGAAGATCAGCGTCAGTATGCCGAGGTGGATCGTGACCGGCCACTGGCCGGCGATGATCTTGACCACGGGCTTGCCCGGCTGCGAGAACGAGTTGCCGAAATCCAGCCGGATCGCGTTGCGCACGTAGAGCACATATTGCTCCACCACGGGCCTGTCCAGGCCATACAGATGGTTGAGCTGGTCTTTCAGCTCCTGCGGCATTATCTTTTCGCCCATGCCGATCATGTCGAACGGCCCTGCGGGCACCGCGTGCATCAGCACGAACGTAATCAGGGAGACGGCCAGGAGAACGCCGACCAGGCCGAGCAGGCGGCCCAGGATATACCGACCCATGTGTCCCTCCTCCTCTCAGGCGAAGTGGCAGGCCACCATGTGGCCGGGCGCGATCTCGCGCAGTTGTGGTTGATCGGTGCGACAGATGTCCGTCGCCAGCGGGCAGCGCGGGTGGAACGGACAGCCGGTCGGCCGATCGATCGGGCTGGGAATGTCACCCGTCAGCCGGGCGCGCGCCCTGCGCGCGGTGGGGTCTTTCTCCGGCACCGCGGCCAGCAGCGCCATCGTGTAAGGGTGCTTCGGCTCGTTCAGCACCGCCTTGCTGGGGCCGACCTCGACCATCTTGCCCAGATACATGACGCCGATGCGGTGGCTCATGAAGGCGGTCACCGCGATATTGTGCGAGATAAAGATGTAGGACAGCCCGAACTCATCCTGCAGATCGCGCAACAGGTTGAGGATCTGCGCCTGGACCGACACGTCGAGCGACGACACCGGCTCGTCGCAGATGAGCAGCTTGGGCCGCAGCGTCAGCGCGCGGGCAATGCCGATGCGCTGCTGCTGGCCGCCGGAAAACTCGTTCGGGAAGCGGTGCATGAAGGTGGCATTGACGCCGCACTTGACGAGCAGCTCCGCGGCCGTCTCGATGCGTTCGGCGGGCGTGCCGATGCCCTACACATCCATCGGCTCGCGCACGATCTCCTCCACCGTCATGCGCGGGTCCACCGATGCGTAGGGGTCCTGAAAGATCATCTGCATCCGCCGGCGGGCCGAGCGCAGCTCGTCCGGCTTGAGCGCGGCCAGGTTGCGGCCCTCGAAATAGACCTCGCCGCTGGTCGGCGCGTACAACTGCATGATCGTGAGGCCCAGCGTGGATTTGCCGCAGCCGGACTCGCCGACCAGGCCGAATGTCTCGCGCGGCTGGAGCGTCAGGTTCGCGTTGTCCACGGCGATCAGGCGCTCCACCTTCTGGCCGAAGAACCCCTTGCGCACGGGGAAGCTTTTGACCAGGTCAACAACTTTGAGCAGCGGTTCGGGCATCAAAAGTCTCCAGTAGAGATGTTCTGCTGGGCGTTCATTCGTGCAGCCAACAGGCGACCCGGTGGCCCGGCTCGATCTCGACCAGCGGCGGCATCGTGTCGCATTTTTCGAAACGATAGCGGCAGCGCGGCGCAAACGGGCAGGCGGCGACGGGCTGGGTCAGATCCGGCGGCGAGCCGGTGATGGTCGTCAACCGTTCCGGCTGGAAGGTCAGGCTCGGCACGGAGGCCAGGAGCGCCTGGGTATACGGGTGCAGAGGCTGGCGGTAGATGTCGTAGACGCTGGCGCTCTCCATGACGAGGCCGGCGTAGATGACCGCCACCTTGTCCGCCGTCTCTGCGACGACGCCGAGGTCGTGCGTGATGATGATGATGGAGGTCCCGATCTCGCGGCGCAGGTCGTTGAGCAGATCCAGGATCTGCGCCTGGATGGTCACATCCAGCGCGGTCGTCGGCTCGTCGGCGATGAGAAGGCTCGGCTCGCACGCGGCGGCCATCGCGATCATCACGCGCTGGCGCATCCCGCCGGAAAACTGGTGCGGGTAATCGCGCAGCCGTTGTTTGGCCTCCGGGATGCCGACGCGTTCGAGCAGCTCTGCGGCCGCGCCGTGCGCCTGCTTCTCGGACATGCCGCGATGGATTTTCAGCGGCTCGATAAGCTGAAAGCCGACGGTGAACACCGGGTTGAGCGAGGTCATCGGGTCCTGAAAGACCATCGAGATTTCGTCGCCCCGGATCTTTTGCAGCTCCGCCTCGGGCAGCTTCGTCAGGTCGCGCGGCTTGCCCGCGCCATCGTAGAAGAGCACTTCGCCGCCGACGATGCGGCCGTATGGCTTGGCGACCAGGCGGGGGATCGAGAGCGCGGTGACGCTCTTGCCGCAGCCGGATTCGCCGACCAGCCCCAACACCTCCCCGCGGGCCACGTCGAACGAGACGCCGTTGACCGCGTAGATGGTGCTGGTGGGCAGCCGGAACTCGATCTTCAGATTGCGTACTTCCAGGAGTTTATCAGGCACGGGCGGTCCTTGTGGGTTCTGCTGCGGCCCCCGACGGATGCGACAACGAACCGCCGTGTCGCACCCGTCGAGGGCTGCGCTGCTAGACGTTCTTACGTCTTGCCCTTATGAGGGCACGGGCCGCCATTCTTCCACGTCGTTGCGGATGTACATCTGATAGCGCGCGATGTCCAGCCAGCGGAAGATGACGTTGCCGGTCTTGTCGGGGTGCATGCCGGTCAGGAACGGCCACCAGATCTGGTAGATGACCTCGTGCTCGATGAAGATGCCGCCGACGTCCTCGACCAGGATGCGCTCGGCCTGTTGGTACAGGTCGATGCGCTTGGCCTCGTCGGCCGTGCGGCCGGCCTCGGTGACCAGCTCATCGAACTTCGGGTTGATCCACGAGTGGCGGGGCGACCCCTTCTCGTTGACGCTCTTCCACAGCGAGGTGAGCATGTTTGCGGGGTCCAGGTAGTCGTATTCGTACTGGGCGCGGAAGATCTGCATGGTATGATCCGCTCGGCGCTGGCCCCAGACGCCGCCTTCCAGCACCTCCAGATTGACCTTGATGCCCAGGATCTGCTGCCACTGCTGCTGGATGAACTCGGCCTCCAACTCGCGGCCGTTGGAGAACATGTTCAGCTCGAGCTGCACGCCTGCCGCGTCCTTGCCATCCGGGTAGCCGGCCTCGGCCAGCAGGCTCTTTGCCAGCTCGGGGTCGAACCTCTGGATTTCCTTCAGGTCGGGGTTGTAGGCCGGGAAGTCCGGCGGCAACATCGAGTAGCCGGGGATCATCGTGCCCTGCATGACCTGCTGGGTCAGCGTCTCGCGGTCGATCGCGTGCGAGAGCGCCTGGCGCAGCTTCAGGTTATCCAGCGGCGGGTGCAGCGTGTCGAGCTGCAGATAGCGCGCCTGGAAGTTGTTCGTGAAGTGGAGCAGGGGCGCGAGCTGCGGATCGGCGCGCGCCTGCATGACCATCTGCGGGGTCAGCAGGTGATGGATGTCGATCTCGCGGGCGAGGAACTGCGGGAACGCGTCGAAGCCCTGTCCGGCGGCCACGAGCGGCTGGATGACCCGGCGGATGCCGCCGGCGTGCGGGCCGTTGTACATCTCGTTCGGCTCGTAGATGATCACCTCGTTGGCGCGCCACTCGACCGGCTTCCACGGGCCGCTGGCGACATAGCCCTCGATGGTGTCGGCCCAGTGCGCCGGGTTCGCCTCGGCCACGTGCTTGGGCACGGGCACGGCTGCCTGGTAGGAGAGCAGGCTCAGCAGGTGCGGCGTCGGCCCGTTCTGCCCATACACGCGGAAGGTGAAGTCATCGATCTTCTCGCAGCCGATATCCTCCGGCGAGCCCTTGCCCTGGTTGTAGGCCTGGAAGCCTTTGATGTCGTAGTAATACCAGGCCCACGGGTTTGCCAGTTCGGGGTTTGCGAGGTGCTTATAGGTGTAGACGAAGTCGTCCGCGGTGATCGGCGTGCCGTCGCTCCACTTGGCGCCGTCGCGGATGTGGAATTCGACATAGCTCGCATCGTCGGCCACCTTCCAGGAATCGGCCAGGGCCGGCACGATCTCCTGGTTCTCGTTGCGGCGGACGAGCGGCTCGGTGCACCAGTTGAGGGGCGCGCCGCCGTTGTAGATGTCGCGCGCCGCGTCCAGGTGGACCGGGTTGGCGGCCGTCTCGTGCAGGTGGACGGACTTATCCCACGACACGGCGTCGGGCGGGAGCACGCGGCCCCAGGGGGTCGTGACGCCGGGCTCGGGGGTCGCGGTCACAACCTTCTCGACTTCCTTTTCGACCACCGAGGTCACCTGCTTCTCGACCTCGACCTGCTTCTCGACGACGACCGTCTCCTTGACGACCTGGGGCTCGCCGGGCGCAGCGCAGGCTGCGGCCGTGGCGCTGACCGCGGCGGCGCCGCCCAGCTTGACGAAATCACGACGCGAAAGCTTCTTGAAATTCATACTATTTTCCTCCTTGAAACGTATTTCTCGAATTAGTGTTCAGTGATCAGCGAGTCTGGCCGGTCGCACCTCCTTTTCGGCCCTCATAGCAGCGTCGCCTCTTCCATGAACGCGCGAATGTTGCCCAGCGGGGTCTCCGGCATGATGCCGTTGCCCGCGGCCAGCAACAGCCCGCCTTCGGGCCGCCGGAAGATGCGCGCTACCTCGCGGATGCCCGCGCGCACCTCTGCCTCGGTCCCCTCCGGCAGCAGGTGCTGGACGTCCACGCCGATGAGAAAGCTGATCTTGCCGCCGAAGCGCTCCGCCACCTCCGCATAATCCATCGTGTGCGCCTGGATGGGATGGAGCACGTCCAGGCCGATCTCCACGAAGTCGCCGATGATGGCGGTCAGGTTGCCGCACGCGTGCAGCCAGAAATGCATCCCCAGGCTGTGGATCTCGCGGATGAATTCGGCATAGAATGGCTTGAGGATGCGACGAAAGACGGCCGGGCTCATCATCAGGGCGCGCTGCGAGCCGAGATCGTCGGACGTGAAGATGCCGTCGACGCCCGCGGCCTTGAACTGACGGATGGCCTTGATGTGGTGATCCAGGAGGGCCTGCGTCAGCCGCTTGAGCTCCGCCGGGTGCTCCAGGAAGTCGAGCAGCACGTTCTCCATGCCGCGGATGGCCCACAGCCGTTCGTAGAAGCAGTACCACCAGTGGCCCAATATGTATCGGTCGGGCTGGGCCGCGATGAATGCGCGGGTCCGGTCGAACAGCCCGGACTGGCGCTCCAGCGCCGGGAACTCGGCCAGATAGGCATCCAGGTCACGCCAGTCGGAGAGCAGGGTGCGGGCGTCCAGCCCGCCAGTGCTCGGGCTGGGGCTGCCGGAGAAGGCCCAGCGATAGTCCGGATCCGGCGTGGGCGACTCGTACAGGCCGGGCGTCACGTAGCTGACCGCGGGCGCGTCGTCAGGGATGTCCGCGACCAGTTCGTCGAGCCGCGCGCCGTATTTGTCATAAGTGCCCTCGCCCCACCATTTATGGAAGGCAAGCGGCACGCAGTCGGCGCCGCGGCGTTCTATGACGGCGCGCACGATCTCCTTTGGATATGGCTCCCGTAACACTGCGGCTGTTCCTCGGTTGCGGCGATGCTGCGGCCTGGTTTAGAAGGCGCTATTCTAACACGGAAGTTCGAAAAGTGCAACTGCGAAAAACCTTGAAACGCGGGGCCGTTTTGGAACATTGACAGGAGCCTGTAGAGGGATGTATAATGCCGTGCAGACGCTTGAGTGAGGTCGCAGGCCTGAAAGGAGGACAATCTCGTAGCAGCTTCGCCGTTTCCATACCTCGGTGCATAACTCTCTTTTTACCTCTCCTATCGTATTCAAGGAGGAATTCTCATGGAGATCGAACGAAGACGGCTCACCCGTCGCAGTTTCCTTAAGGGAGCCACCCTTTCCACCGTCGGCCTGGCCTTAGCCGCCTGCGCCGCACCCGCTGCGCCATCTGCTGCCCCTGAGGCTCCGAAAGCCGCAGAGCCAGCCACCGAAGCGCCCGCTGCTGCTGTCCCTGCTGAAGGCGCGAAGACCATGGTCTTCTGGCCGGAGTGGGGCGGCAAGGATGCCGATGCCTTGCAGGTCCAGGTCGATAAATGGGCCGCCAACACCGGTACCACCGTCGAGTTCCTTCCCATTCGTGACCACACCCGCATGATCGCCTCGATGAGCGCGGGCAACCCGCCCGACCTGCTGATGACGTGGGACGCGAACGCCGTCGGCCAGTGGGGCTTCGAGGGTGTGCTGCGCGACATCCAGCCCTACATCGACCAGGCCGGCATGGATCTGAGCATGTACTTCCCCATCGGCGTTGCATCAGGTAACCTGATGGGCATCAAACAGATCGGCCTGCCCCTGACGAATTACATCACCACCATCCTCTACTGGAATAAGGACACCTTTGCCGCCGCCGGGCTGGATGCTGAGAAGGCTCCGGAAACCTGGGAGGAGCTGGAAGAGCTGGCCAACAAGCTGACTGTCGTCGAGAACGGACAGATCAAGAAGATGGGCTACAGTCCACTCGTCGGCCAGGTCAGCCATCCGACCGTCTACGCCTATGCGTACGGCGGCTCCATCTGGAGCGAGGACCGTCGCACCGTGACGCCGGAAGACCCCGCCAACATCGAGAGCCTGAAGTTCTGTCGTCGGTTCTATGAGAAGTACACGACCGAGGAGATGGAGCGCTGGGATTCGAGCCTCGGTACGGAAGCCGATGCGCCGACCTATCCCATCTACACCGGCGAGCTGGCGATGGAGGTGCTCGGAGAGTGGATGCCCACCTACTTCGATCAGGTGAAGGAGCTGAACCTTAACATCAGCGGCGCATATCTGCCGCATCCGGCCAGCAAGCCGGAAGTCAAGGGCACGATGGGCGCCAACACCAATCCGCTCGTCATCCCCACCAATGCGAAGAACCCGGACGCCGCATTCGACTTCATCAGGTTCATCTCCGAGCCGGAGAACTCTGCGGAGATGTGCGTCATCGTCGGCAATGCGTCGCCGGTGGTCGAGGGCCTGAAGCTTCAGATTGCCAAGACGACGCAGCCGCTCTACAAGGAGATCCTGGAGCAGATCTGGGCTCAGGGCCAGATCAAGCCCATGACGATCAATTCGCCGATCGGTTCGCTGTATAACGACACCTACGCCCGCTACCGCGATGAGGTGGTGCAGGATGGCGCCGACCCCGAGGAGCGCATGCTCGCCTTGAAGGATGAGATCCAGGCCGAGCTGGATGCCGCGCTGGACAAGCTCGGCATCTGAGTCCGTCGATTGAGCAGCCGGGTTTCTCGTGAAGCCCGGCTGCTGTCTGATGATCGGAGGAGATGCCGGATGGGATTCGCATCGCTGAAGTCGAGGCAGGTGCGCCAGGAGTTCAAATGGGGCCTGCTCTTCATCACCCCCTGGATTGTCGGGTTTCTGCTGTTCCAGTTATACCCCACGCTTGCCTCGCTATACTACAGCTTCACCGACAAGGCGTTGGTGAGGGCCCCCGAGTTCGTCGGGTTCGACAACTACGTGAAACTCCTGACGCGCGATAAGCAATTCATCAAGGCTCTCAGTAATACCCTCTATATGGTGGCCATCCAGGTGCCGCTGGGCCTGATCTTTGCGTTCTTTACGGCGCTGTTGCTCAATATGAAGATACGCGGGCAGGCGGTGTTCCGCACCGTCTACTACCTGCCGACTGTCGTCCCGGCTGTGGCGGGCACGCTGCTCTGGCTGTGGATCCTCAACCCTCGGTACGGCATCATGAATCAGGTCTTGCAGACCGTCGGGCTGCGTTCGCCGGCATGGTTCGGAAGCCCGGTCTGGGCTAAGCCCGCGATGATCATGATGGGGCTGTGGGCGGTGGGCACAAACACGGTCCTCTATCTCGCGGCGCTGCAAGGGGTGCCCCAGGAGATGTATGAATCGGCGACGCTGGATGGCGCGAACTGGTGGCAGCGCACGTTAAGGATCACGGTTCCGATGGTGTCGCCGGTCACGCTATTCATCGCGATCACCAGCATCATCGGGACTTTCCAGCTCTTCACCCAGGCCTATATCGTCGCAGGCTCGGGGGGAGCGCCCGGGTCCCCGCGCGAGTCCTTGCTTTTCTACGCCATCTATCTATACCACCAGGGGTTCGTCTATCTGAAGATGGGCTATGCATCCGCGCTGGCGTGGATCCTGTTCATCATCATCATGGTCGTGACATTGGTCCTGATGAGATCGTCTGCGCGCTACGTGTATTACGAATCCTAGCACGACCAGGAGTGATCTATGGATACCGCTGTCGATCCAACCGCAATCGTTCGATCCAGGCCGAGGTTGTCTCATTCCAACCAGAAGAAGCTGGAGCAGGCGCTGAAATATATCCTGATTGCCAGCATCGGGCTGGTTTTCGCATTCCCCTTCATCTGGTTGGTGCTGACCTCGCTCAAAACGCCCAACGAAATCGTCTCGATGCCGCCCACGCTTTTTCCGAAGGAGTGGCATTTCGACAATTACAGCAAGGCAGTCACCACGATTCCCTTTTTCAAGTATATGGGCAACACGGCCCTGATCTTCATATTGAAGGCAATCGGCGCGGCCCTGTCCTGTTCGCTGGCCGCCTATGGTTTCGCGATGTTGCGCTGGCCCGGTCGAGATACTGTCTTCCTGCTGGTGTTGGCGACCATGATGCTGCCCTTCCAGGTGACGATGATTCCGTTGTACATCATGTACGATCGCGCCCATCTGATCGGCACCTTCGTCCCGTTGATCCTGCCGAGCTGGTTCGGCTATGCCTTTTCGATCTTCATGTTCCGCCAGTTCTTCCGCACCATCCCCCGCGAGCTGACGGAGGCCGCGCGCATCGATGGCTGTCCTGAGCCGCGCATCTGGGCGCAGGTGATCATGCCGCTGGCCAAGCCGGCCATCGCGGCGCTGATCCTCTTCGAGTTCATGTGGACCTGGAACGACTTTCTCGCGCCGCTGCTCTACCTCAGCAAGGAATCCAACTGGACCTTGGCGCTGGGCCTGCTCCAGTTCCGGTCGCAACGTGAGACCGAATGGGAGCTGCTGATGGCTGCCTCGACCTTGATGATCATGCCAGCTATCGTGCTCTATTTCTTCGGCCAGAAGACCTTCATCCAGGGCATCGCCACCACCGGCTTCAAGTAGACGCCGCGTCGGCGCCGCGCAACAGAAGGCCCGGCTGTTGAGTACAGCCGGGCTGTATTGCTTCCTGTCGGCGTTGCCGGATGCGGCTATTCCTTCGTCATCTTGCCCTTGTCGGCGGCCCCGGCCATCGCCGCCGCCGCCTCGCGATCCGTGGCCATCTCCTCGACGGTCTTGGTGTGCAGCCGGGCCGCGCCACGCGTCTCGATCAGGCGCACGCGCGTGCCGTCGCGGTCGGCCTTTTCGAGTCGCGCCGCCGCAGCCGGGATCTCGGATGCGTATTGCGGGAGCCACTGGGCCTGCGCAACGAGCATCTCGTCGGTCATCTGCCAGACTTCCTCGGGGTTGCAGACCGCGCCGACGAGCGGGTCGTGCAGCATCGCCTGCTTGAGCATGGTCACATCCGCGTGGACCGCGGCCTCCATGCCCAGTTCCTGCACGCGAGCAGACGCGGCGCAGGTGACGGCCGGCGCGAGCGGCAGCGCGCCGACGACCGGCATGTGGACGCCCGTGCGATCCACATAGCCCGGGATCTCGATGACGCAGCCGTCGGGCAGGTTGGGGATGTGGCCGCGGTTCTGCACGTTGAAATGCCCGCGGTAGGTGCGGCCGGTCTCCAGCCCCTCGATGATGTACGAGCCGTGTTCCTCGCTGCGCTTATAGGTCGCCAGGTCGAGCGGGGGTTCCTTCAGCCAGCGCGGGAAGTCCGTCTCGAACCAGTTGCGCCCCTCGGTGCAGACGCGCAGGTAGCCGCCCGTCTCGCCGTTGATCCACGAGGAGAGGTCGATCCACTGCATGATCTCGTCGGTCCGCTTGCGATACCAGGGCAGGTACTCGCTCAGGTGGCCGTTGGACTCCGTGCTGTAGTAGCCGATGCGGCGCAGCACGTCGATGCGCACCTTTTCGGTTCGACTGTATTCGGGGTGCGCCTCGAACATCTCGAGCATCTTCGGCACCATGTCGATCCCGCGCCACTCGACCTTGATAAACCAGGTCTGGTGGTTGAGGCCCGCGGCGATGACATCCACCTCGCTGCGATGCATCTCATAGTCCTGCGGGACGAGGCCCTGCGCCTTCGCCCAGCGGTTGACGCAGTCGGTGATCTGCCAGTGCGCGCCCTGTACGCCGTGGCAGAGACCGATGGTCTGGACGCCGCCGTACTTGTTGCAGGCCCAGGTGTTCATCGCCATCGGGTTCGAGTAGTTGAGGAAGATGGCGTCCGGCTGGGCGACCTCGCGGATGTCCTTGCAGAAGTCGAGCAGCGCGGGGATCGTACGCTGCGCATACATGATGCCGCCCGCGCAGATGGTGTCGCCGACACACTGATCCACGCCGTACTTCAGCGGGATGTCGATGTCGGTCTGGAAGGCCTCGAGGCCGCCCTGACGGATCATGCTCACCACGTAGTCCGCGCCCTCGATGGCCGCGCGGCGGTCCAGCGTCGCCTCGATGCGGGCGGGCAGGCCGTTGGCCTCCAGGTCGCGACGGCACAACTGCGTCACCATGTCGAGGTTGCGCTCGGAGATGTCGGTGAAAGCAAAGACCGTATCGGCCAGCTCAGGCACGGCGACGATATCGCGCATGAGCCGGCGGGTGAAGCCGATGGAGCCGGCTCCGATCATGGTAATCTTGACTGGCATAGAGGATCCCTTTCTTTGAATGTAAAGGCCCGTCTTCTGCCAGAAAACGGGCCTTGATGGCTAGATCTTCACCGCCGTGATGCCCGTCAACGACAGTCGGTCGGCGAAATGACAGGCGGCCTGATGGCCGGGCGCGACCTGGACGAGCGGCGGCGTCTCGCGCGCGCAGATCTCCTGCGCATAGCGACAACGGGGATGGAAGTAGCAGCCGGACGGCGGGTTACTCGGGCTCGGCACCTCGCCCATCAACACGATGCGCTTCTTCGGCGCCAGCGGGTCCGGGTTCGGCACGCTGGAGAGCAGCGCTTCGGTATACGGGTGCTTCGGGTTATGGAACAGCTCCTCGGTGTCCGCCATTTCGACGAGCTTGCCGACATACATCACGGCCACCCGGTCGCTGATGTGCTCGACGACGCTCAGGTCGTGGGAGATAAACAGATAGGAGAGGTTGAATTGCTCCTGGAGCTCCTGCAACAGATTGAGCGTCTGCGCCTGGATGGAGACGTCGAGCGCGGATACCGGCTCGTCTGCGATGATGAGCTGCGGCCGCAGGGCGAGCGCGCGGGCCACGCCGATGCGCTGGCGCTGGCCGCCGCTGAACGCATGGGGGAAGCGGTGCATATGTTCGGGCAGCAGGCCGACGAGCCGCAGCAACTGCGCCACCCGTTCCTCCGCGTCCTTGCCCCGCGCCACGCCGTTGACGATCAGCGGCTCGCTGACGGTCTGGAGCAGGGTCATGCGGGGGTTGAGCGACGAGCTGGGATCCTGGAATACCATCTGGATGTGCAGCCGCACCTGGCGCAGCGCCTCCGGCGTCGCGCTGGCGAGATCCACCTGGCCGAGCTGCTTGTCGTTGAACAGGATCTTCCCGGCGGTCGGGTCGATGCCGCGCATGATGCAGTGGCCCGTGGTCGTCTTGCCGCAGCCGCTCTCGCCGACCAGCCCGACCGTCTTGCCCGCGGGCACCGCGAAGCTGATGTCGTCGACGGCTTTGGTGTAGCCGACGAGCCTGCGCCGCCAGCCGCGTACGATCGGGTAGTGCTTCTTGAGGTTGGACACCTCGAGGATGGCATGGTTCGTGGGTGTGGTGCGATCGTCTATCATTGCGCGCCTCCCGCGAGGGCCTGCGCGGCTGCACGAGCCGCAGGCGCGTTCGCTGTTTCGGGAGCCTTGGGCTGCCCGTACAGATGGCATTTGACCAGGTGGCCGTTGCCCACATCCACCACGGCGGGGTCGATCACGTTGCACACGCCGGGGATGAAGTCCGGGCAGCGCGGATGGAACGAGCAGCCGGGCGGGATGGCGAACGGGCTGGGGACCATGCCGCTGATCGCCTGCAGCCGGGCGCTGCTCTTGCGCCCCAGCTTGGGGATCGAGCGCAGCAGCGCCTTCATATAAGGGTGCTTCGGCTGATAGAAGAGATCCACGACCGACGCCCGTTCGACCACCTTGCCGAGGTACATCACGATGGCCTCTTCCACCATTTCGGCCACGACGCCCAGGTTGTGGGTGATATACATGATCGCCATGCCGAAGTCGCGCTGAAGATCGCGCAGCAGCTCGAGGATCTGCGCCTCGGTGGTCACGTCGAGCGCGGTCGTGGGCTCGTCCGCGATGAGCAGGCCGGGCCGACAGGAGAGCGCGGTCGCGATCATCACGCGCTGGCGCATCCCGCCGGAGAGCTGGTGCGGGTAAGCGTCGATCACGCGCTTGGGGTCCGGCATGTTGACGCGATCCAGCATGTCGAGCGCGATGGCGCGCGCCTCGGTGGGGCTGACGCTGCGGTGCATGCTGATGCCCTCGATCATCTGGTTGCCGATGGTGTAGACGGGATCCAGCGAGGTCATCGGCTCCTGGAACACCATGCCGATATGGCCGCCGCGAATGCTGCGCATCTTGGCGCTGTCAGCGTCCAGCCGGACGATGTCGATGATCTCGTTCGTGGCGCTGGCGTTCGTTTCGGACTGCCGCGCGTGGTAGAGGATCTTGCCGTCCACGATGCGGCCCGGCTTCTGCAGCAGCCGCATGACCGACAGGCTTGTGATCGACTTGCCGCAGCCGCTCTCGCCGACGACGCCCATCGTACGCCCGCGCTTGAGGTCGAAGGTCACGCCGTCCACCGCGCGGACTATGCCGCGCTCGGTGGGGAAGTGCACCTTGAGATTCTGGACTTCGAGCAGGATGTCGTTGGACATCGTTATTCTCCCGCAAATGGGTCGGCGGCGTCGCGCAGGCCATCGCCCACGAAGTTGAACGAGACGATCGTCAGCAGGACGAAGAGCGCCGGGTACAGCAGCCAGGGCTGTTGCAGCAGCACCCGGACCTTCTGGGCCTCGTTGAGCAGCACGCCCCAGCTCGTCATTGGCGGACGGATGCCCAGGCCCAGGAAGCTGAGCGAGGTCTCGCCCAGGATCATGCCGGGGATGGCGGTGGTCGCGATCACGAGCACGTGGCTCAGGGTGTTCGGCAGCAGATGCCGCGCCAGGATCCGGAAGGTGCCGCAATTGCTATAGCGCGCCGCGACCACGAAGTCGGAATCGCGCAGGCCGAGCACGATGCCGCGCACCTGGCGCGCGAGGCCGCCCCATGAGACGAACGAAAGCACGACCGCAATGCCGAAATACACCTTGACGGGCGACCAGTTGGGCGGGACCGCGGCCGCCAGCGCCAGCCAGAGGGGAATCTGGGGGATCGAGGAGATCACCTCGATCGCGCGCTGGATCAGGTTGTCGACCGTCCCGCCGAAGTAGCCGCTGACGACGCCCAGAAATGCGCCGATGATCAGGCTCAACAGGACGCCCACCAGGCCGACGGTCAGGGAGACGCGCGCGCCGTACAGGATGCGCGAGAAGAGGTCGCGGCCGGTGCTGTCCGTGCCCAGGATGAAGATCTTGCCGGGCTCGTCCACCGTGAACAGGTGTTTGTCGGTGGGGAACAGACCGAACATCTTATAGGGCGTGCCGCTGGCAAAGAAGTGGACCGGATATGTGACGGCCGGATCCTCGGTGAACGTCTTGCGGAAAGTTTCGAGGTTGGTCTTCGACTCCAGGCCGAACACGACCGGCGTCAGGCTGAAATTCCCCTGCGCATCGCGGAAATGTATCCCGTGGGGCGGCGCGGCCACGTATTGCGTATGGGTCTGATCCACCGTGTAGGGCGCGACGAAGTCGGCAAAGATGGTCAGCAGGTACATCACGACCAGTACGGCCATGCCGGACATCGCCAGCTTGTTGCGCCGGAAGCGCAGCCACATGAGCTGGCCCACGGACATCATGGCCCGCCGCTCGTCGGGCGAGAGGACGTCGCTCCCTGCGGAGCCGCCGGGCAGGTTTGTTACATCGGTTAATGCCGTCATGAAATGCTCTCCCTGTCTCCGGCGTTCAATCGTACCGAATCCGCGGATCCAGCCAGGCCAGCCCGATATCGGCCAGCAGGTTGCCGACGACCAACAGGGCGGCCAGGAGGATCAGGATGGTACCGGACAGGTAGATGTCTTGTTCCAGCGTCGCCTGAATAAACAGCGGGCCGAGCGTCGGCAGGCCGATGACCTGCTCGACGATGGCCGTGCCGCCGATGAGCCAGGCCAGCACGCCGCCCAAAGACATCATCAAGGGGTGAAAGGCATTGCGCACCGCGTGCTTCCAGATCACCGTGCGTTCGGGCACGCCCTTGGCGCGCGTGGCCTGCACGTAGTTGACGCGCAATTCGTCCAGCAGATTGGCGCGCATCACGCGCACGACCCAGGCTACGCCGCCGAAGACGACGGTGAAGACGGGGATCCACAGGTGCTGGATAAGATCCCAGACTTTGGCCAATGACCAGGGCGCGGCCGCGAATTCGGGCGAAAACAGGCCGATGTAGGCGTTGCCCGTCGCTCGCCAGACCAGCACCAGCAGGATCAGCGCGATGAGGAAGCCGGGCAGCCCCAGGCCCAGAAAGGCCAGGATGGTCAATACGTTGTCGCTGAACGCATACTGGTGCGTGGCCGAGTAGACGCCGAGCCACACCCCGATTGCCCACGAAAGGAGGAAGGCCG
The DNA here is from genome assembly GCA_002068935.1 of Chloroflexi bacterium ADurb.Bin325. Classification (GTDB taxonomy): domain Bacteria; phylum Chloroflexota; class Anaerolineae; order CG2-30-64-16; family CG2-30-64-16; genus MWBF01. The sequence continues at coordinate 5,702 of MWBF01000013.1, read as the reverse complement.
GGATGGTCAGCGCGAGGGTCAGCGGCAGCCGCTGGGCGATCAGCTCCTTGACGGGGCGCTGGTAGATCATGGAGCCGCCGAAATCGCCCCGCGCAAAGCGGCCCAGCCACTTTACGAAACGGACGTGGCTTGGGTCGTCGAGATGGTAGAGCTTGCGGAGCGTGGCCCCGCGCTCGCGTGCACCCGATTGCCCGGAGGCCTCGAGCTGCGCTATGTATCGGGTGACGTAGTCTCCGGCAGGCAGCTCCATGCTGATATACCCGATGACAGTGACTATGAACAGCGTCGGGATGGCGATCAGGATCCGCCGGAATATGTAACTTAGCACGAGACCTCCTCTGGCGACAAGTAACGAGTAACGAGTCATATCACTCGTGACTCGTTACTCGTTACTCATTATCGTGGCTTACTGAGCGTAGTAGAACTGCTCAGGGTCGGCCGTGCCGGGGAAGCCCAGGTCCCAGCCGGCAACCAGGCCCGTATTTTGTACGTTCTTCAGTTTCTTGTTGACGACGAGCGCGCTCGGGTGATCGCCGATGGTGCCGATGTAGAGCGGGCCGTCATCGATGTGCACCCGGTAGGCGTTAAGCAGCTTCTTGGTGCGCTCCGTCGGGTCGTTCGTGCTGATGACCTCGGTGTAGCGCTGTTGCAGCGTCTCCAGCATGGAGCCGGGCCGCGGCGGGATGCCCTCCTTGCCGCCGGTCTGATAGTACAGGCCGATGCGCGCGCCGCCCATGCAGTAGGACACGCCTTCCACCGGCGCCCACACGGGCGAGGCGGAGATGAGGCCCCAGGCCGCCGCGCTGCCCCAGGCCCGGATCATCACGTTGCCGGCGCTGACGTTCTGATTGAAGACGCTGCCTTCGTCCGGCGCGACCACGGTCTTGATGCCGACGCCTTCCCAGGTCTGCTTGATCAGGTTCATGGCCTCGATCGACTGGGTGTCGCCCTGGGCGACGGAGACGATCAGCTCCAGCGCCGTGCCGTCGGGCCGCTCGCGGAAGCCGTCGCCGTTCACGTCCTTGACGTTGATCTCGTCGAGCAGCGCCTTGGCCTGCTCCGGCTCGTAGGTCGCGGCCAGATTCACCCACTGGTCGTAGACCTCCTTGCCCTCGGGCGTCTGGAACTCGGGGCTTTCGGGGCTCAGCGCGGCCTGGCGAGGCTTGCCCAGGCCCAGCGCCGCGACCTCGTTGATCTGGTCGCGATCGATCGCGATGGAAAGGGCGGTGCGGAACTTCTGATTGTACATCAGGTCCACGATGCCCTCATCCGGATAGTCGTAGTATAGGATCAGCCAGGGCCAGGCGAAGTCTCCCCGGCTCCACAACCGCACCTCGTAGCCGCCCTTGTCTGCGTTCTCGCGCAGGAGCGGGACGTCCTTGAGGTTGAAGTCACGGATCTGGAAGTCGATGTTGCCTGCAATCGACTGCAGCACGGCCAGCTCGGTCAGGCTGCCGCCGGCCGGGATCAATTTCACATCGAACTTGTCGATATAGGGGAGCTGCTGGCCGTCAGGATCGACCTTCCAGTAGTAGGGGTTGCGCTCCAGCTTGACGTAATCGTCGGCCTTGTAGTCCGTCGTCTTGTACATGTAGAGCACAGGGAAATCGGAATACTGGAGCCGGTTGTTGTAGCGCGCCAGGATCTCCGTAGCGTCGGTGTACTCGCTGTTATACCTGGGATGAAACTGTTTCAGGTAGTGCGCAGGGACGAGGAACCACGCGGAGTTGTAGTAGCCGCGCGCGCCCAGATCCAGGAAGAGCGGGTGAGAGGCGGCGAAGGTGAACTTCAGGGTGTAGTCGTCGATCTTCTCCAATTGCATCGGCTCGCCGTTCACACGGGTGGCCGCGGGTGTGGAGAGGCCGATGGTCTCGTCCAGCACCATGTCGTTCCACCAGAAGAGGTAATCATCCACGGTGAAGGGCTCGCCGTCGGACCACTTGATGCCCTTGCGGAACTGGGCGACCAGCTCGGTCGCCTCGTCGTTCCACTTCCAACTCGTGATGACGTTGGGCCGGGTGCCGTTCAGGTCACGCTTCCACTTGACGAGCGGCTCGGCGCCGATGGTCATGAGCAGGTGGCCCATGTCCATCATGCGAATCGTGCCGCCGTATTCGCCGATCGACTCGACCGGGTCCATGATGAGGGGTTCTTCGGGCAGGCGCTGATCGACCGGCGGCAACGTGCCCGCGGCGACCCTTTCGGCCAGCATCGGGGCTTCCTTGAAGGCGCTTGCGGGCGCTTCGGCAGCTGCTTCCGCGGCCGGCGCGGCCTGTTCGGCCGGCGCCTGCGCCGGCGGCTCGGCCGGCGCTTCGGGCGCGGGCGCCGGCGCAGCGGGAGAGCAGGCCGCCGCGATGCCGCCGACGGTCAGGGCTGCGCTCAGCTTAAGGAACTCACGACGCTTGATCGTTCTCATGTTTTCCTCCGTTGAAAAGGTCTTGAAGGGATATTTGCGCAGAAAAGATGCTTGACCGGGCTGGCAGGGTTCGCGCTTGTGTTCACCTCCATTGCATCAGAGAGCTGCACCAGGAAAGCTGATACAAGAAATCTGGGGGCGGGTGTGTCATTCCGCGGGTGTCAACGCATGACAACACGATGGTAGCACGGGTCAGCCGCGCCTGTCAAATCGAAAAACGTTATACTCCGAGCGCGCCAGACGTCGGAACACGACGTCTGGCGCGTCGCGGTGAGACTATGCGAACGTCTGGCGCATCCGCTCGCAGTAGTACTGCACGTTCTCCCATTTGGCGTCCGCAGGGATGCGGTGGTCGGGGCAGGGGATGTAGCCGCCCAGATCCACCAGCTCGCGCAGGCGCTCGACCTCCGCATCGATGGCCGCCCGGTCATAGGCGAAGACCTTCTTGTCCATGCCGCCGATGCCGCGCAGCTCGCGGCCGTACTTCTCGCGCCACGGCTTTATGCTGGCATGCCAGGTGCCGACCTCGATGGGGAACATCGTGTTGACGCCGTTCTCCAGCCAGGTGGGGATCAGCGCGTCGATCTTGCCGTCGCAGTCGAGCGAGACGATGTGGATGCCGTGGCTGTGCAGCAGATCCGTGATGCGGCGATAGCCCGGCCCGATCTTCGCCTTGAAGAAGCGCGGGTTCACCAGAGGCCCCGCGCGGTAGCAGATGTCCTCCCAGAAGTGGCCGAAGTCCAGCACGAACCCGGCCTCCAGCGTGGCCTTGGTCGCCTGATAGCACAGCTCCGCGACGGTCTCGACCATCTCCTCCAGGAGCATCGGGTCGTCCACCGTCATATAGCTCAGCCCGACCAGCCCGGCGTAATCGCGGATCTTGCCGATCATGCTGCCGCAGTGGATGCCGATGGGCAGGCCCTGCGCGTCGAACAGGCCCTTCAACTGCTGGCGTTCCTCCGCGGTGACCGTCTCGTTGCCGTTTGTCGCCGGGGGCAGCCATCCGTGCTCGCGCGCAAACTTCAGCGCATACTTGAGGTGGCTGTTCAGGCGGTCGGGCGACCACTGGAGCCGCGGCTTGTAGATCTCCTCCCACGGCTCGCGGCCTTTGAGCAGGTGGTCGATCTCCTGCGGGATGGAGGTGATGCCGGGCTTCTGGACGATGATGACGCCGTTGCCGTCCAACACGTGCTGCGTGCCGTCCTCGAACTCCTCGAGGACCTTCGGTTCGATGCGCGGGCGCAGCTCGGTGCTGGCGCCGAAAGTATGATACCAGTTGAAGTCGAACCCCAGGAGCTTGCTGATCTCCTGGTCGGCCCAGTTGCCGTCGGACCAACCGCGCGCCAGCTCGGGGCTGATATGGCCCTGCTCGGCCCAGAGCTCCAGCGTCAGATCCCAAAAGCCGAAGTGTACGATGGGCAGATGGTCGTAGCTCTCGTAGTTCAGCACGGCCATTGCACGTTCGCGATGATTCACAATGCGTCTCCTTGAAGGTTGTTGACCGATGATAGGCGGCAGACGGCGGACGAAGGATGGTCGGGGCTGACGGCCGCCCGTCGACCATCGACCGACGGTCCGGCGCTATCCTGTTTTCTCGATGTCGTGAACCTGGACAGGGCCCTCGCCCTCGTCGAAGGCCGGCCGCGCATCCGCGGCAGGCGCGACCGCACTGTCCGACGACCGATATGCCTTGCGGATGAACGGCGTGTGGGCTGCCAGCCGTCGCGCCAGGTTCTGCATGGCGGCGGCCAACGGCGAGGGGGCCTCGGCCGCGAGCTCCTGGACGACGGCGTCGGTCTCCGGCCTGTGGCCCTGCTGTATGCTCTGCTCCAGGATCCGGGCGGACACCTGCACGTAGAGATCCGCCGGCGTCTGACCGGGAAAGCGCTGTTCCAGCCCGTAGCGGCGGATGGCGGCTACGATGGGCAGATAGACATTGGCGTACCAGTTGGCCGCGGCCGCGGGAAACGAGACGGGCGCCTCCCCCTGCGGCGCATCCAGGCCCATGAAGTGGCGATGGGTGTAGATGTGTTCGAGCAGCCGCGGGTAGCCGTTCGGCTTGGTGAAGCGGATGTCGAGATCTGCGCAGTGCTCGGCCAGGCGCGTCTGCGCCAGGAAGTGGGCGCACTCGGCCTTGATGATCGCCTCGTCGAGCGAGTCGCCGGCCTCGATATCCGCCGCGACCGGCACGACCGTCACATAGGCGTCGATCGTGTCGAAGCCGTTGGCGCGCGCGACCGAGACGCGGTGGTTGCCGTCCAGGACGAAGTAGACATCTCCGATCTGGTATACCTCGATGGGCGGCACGCCGAGGCTGCTGTCCATGGCCTGCTCGACGCGCGCCCAGCGGTAGGCCAGGGAGCGACGCCGCGGCAGAAACCGGCGGTTGAAGTCCTTGTAGCGGCCCACGCTGCCCACGATCTTGTCCAGCGGGATGGCGCGCACCTCGGTCAACTGCCGGTGCTGGTAGGATTTCAAGACCGCGGCGACCGCGTCATACGGCAGCAGGTCGACCGGCTTGCCGGTCAAACGGTTGCGCCAGTCTTCCCGAAGCGCCTGGACGCGGGCCTGCAAGAACATCTCCCTCGCGACGGCGAGGGAAGTGGTTTGTCCTTCTTCCATGGCGGTCGTACGTGCTCAGTGCCCCTCGTGGTTCTGCATGACGTTATGGTCGTGATACTGGCCCAGGCGATGCATCCGGTTGTGCAGGCTGCGGTGTGCGCCCTCCAGCACTAGGCGCATGCGCTTGTAGGTCATATCATCGCGCCGTGTGCCCACGGTGTCCAGATACGCGAGCGCGCCTTCGATCTGCTCCAGGATGGTGAGCGCGTCGGCGGCTGCGAGCATCGGCGAGCCTGCGACATCGATCATCACCGGCGACGAATGGGCCGCGATGATCTCGGGCTTGTCGGGATAGTGGCCGCGCACCAGGAGGGCCAGCCACGCGCTGCGGTCGATCTTCACGCGCCAGTTGCCCGCGGCCTGCCACGGCCCGACCGCCTGGCTCTCGCGAATCTCGCCGTTGACCACCAGTTCGACCCGCGACATGGGGACGGTCACGCTGGCGGCCTGCCAGGTCACATCGACCGCGCCGCCGCTGCCCGACATCGCGATGCGGCTGCCCAGCGGGCGGCCGTCCACCGCGACCTCCAGCAGCGGGCCGTAGGTGACGAAGGTCTCCGCGCGGCGCACCGCGGCCATCCAGGCGTCATAGGTGAACGGCTCGCCGTTCGCGATGCGCGCATAGGTGCGCACCGCGCCGACCGCGGTGCTGGCGCTCATCTTG
>MWBF01000012.1 GCA_002068935.1 Chloroflexi bacterium ADurb.Bin325 | reverse complement strand
GCGCCGGGGGGCCACAAAGATGAAGGCAGGCGCGCAAAGAGCCGCCCCTGCGACTGCATCCGCGCTGCACGCGGCATCCGCTCAAGTCGAAGGGGCGGCTCTCTCCGGGTCAGATGCTGACAGGACTCACAGGATCAAAGGCGCGCCGCCCCCGGCCAACTTATCCATCCTGTAAATCCTGTAAATCCTGTCTGTTCTCCCAATCCTGTCCATTCAGGCGCTACTCCGCCAGCTCCAGCAGGTTCGTCTCCTGCACAGGCAGACCGGGATCGCGGGGCACGCGCCACGTCTTGATCTCGTGCGGCCCGAAGCTGGCCACGAAGCTGCGCGCCGCGGGCGGCACATCCAGGCGGATGGTCGCAGTGGCAGCCACGCCGGCCGTCTCATAGGCCCGTAGAACCAGGTCGCGGCCATCGTCCTCCGCGGGCTTGACCACCGTCAGGTCGATGTTCGGCTGATCCGTGGCCGCAAACGAGGCGCTCAGCGGCAGCACGCCGTCGGGGCGATAGGTGGTGATGAGCCCGGTCGCGCGCTGGTTCAGCTCCGCGGCGCGGCGCACCGTGCCCGCCTCGCGCCACGTCCCCGCGTGGGGCAGCAGCGTGTAGGTGAAGCGCTGGACGCCCTGGTCGATAAACGTATAATGGCCGTCCGGGTCGGGCACGACGGGCAGGTGGTTGGCGTAGACCGGGCTGCGCAGGATCGTGAGGCCGATGTCGTTGCCGGTCACGTCGCCGCTGTACTTGCCGTCGTTGAGCACGCTCAGGCCGTATGGCTGGCCGCTGTCGGGCGAGACGCCGCTGAGATCGACCCAGCGCTGGATGGGGTCCTCGTCGCCGTTTGCCGCGCGCGGGATCGAGCCGTAGGCCGCCTCCGCGGTGGGCTGCGCATCGACCAGCCGCGCGGGGAAGCGCAGCTTGAGCATCTGATAGCGCCCGCGCCAGTCCACGGTGACATGCACGTCGATCTGATCCAGCGCCTCGTACAGCGTAAACTCCTGCGTCAGCAGCGAACGCTCGCCGCCGTCCGCCGGCTCATAGTCGCTGACGACCCGCAGCACCGACTTCACCGGCCCCTGCTCGACCACCGCCATGCTGCGCGGGCTGAACGCGCCGACCTCCCGGTCGAACTTGAAGACGCCGTGGCTCCAGGTGTCGGACGGATCGTCGATGACCGCCGCGCGCGCGGCGGGGCCGGCGAACACCTCCACCCCGGCGGCCTTGTCGCGCAGGCTGGCGATGCAGCCGCTAGCCCGGTCGATCTCCAGGCGGAAGCGGGCGTTCTCGAGGACGTTCTGCGGCACGTCGGCCGGCGCGGCCAGCGCGGCCGCGGGCGCAAACGAGGCCTGCGACGCCAGGAAGTATGTCCGATAGCCGAGTGCGGGCAGGTCGGCCACGAAGCTCAGCTTCGAGCGGAAGTTGACCGTCGCGGCGGACTGGACGGCCTGCGCGGCCACCGGCTGCCCGGCGTCATCGGTCAGCAGATCGCCCGGCTGCAAGCCGCCGCACTCTAGCTCGACCGGCAGGCGCGCGGGCCACGCGTGCGGGTTGAAGACGACGATCGGCTTCACGCCCTCTCGCGCCGGGATGCGGATGTTCCAGGAGAGCGACTGCACCGCAAAGTTCAGGTTGCGCCGCGCGATGCTCAGCGCCTCGCCAAGCTCGTTGCGCGCATCCTCGTACGCGGGCTCGATGGCCGTCCCCGCCATCGTGTCGTGGAACTGGTTGAAGAGCACGTTCTTCCACGCCAGCGGAAAGTCCGTCGGATAGGGCTGGCCCGTCACGCGCTCGGCCACCGCGGACCACTTCTCCGCGGCCAGCAGCAGGTTCTCCGCCTGGCGGTTCCAGCGCTTGATGCCCGAATGCGCGGCGTAACAGCCGCTGGCATGGTGCTGCAACTCCTCGCTGACCGTGGGCAGCGCCCATGACCGCGCGGCCGCGGAATCCAGCAGCCGCTCCGGGCCGTCCAGCACGAGCGTGGGGAAGTCTGGGTCGGCGGCCAGCTTCTGGATGAACCGCAAGCCCTCGACGGTCGGGCCGCCGCCGTGGTTGCCGACGCCGTAGAAGCACAGCCCGGTGTCGACCGGATCCTGGAGGGCCGCGGCGCTCTGCCGGACATGCTCCGAGATGTCCGTCCGCCAGATCGCATAGCTCCCCACGATGCGGAAGGTGAGCACGCGCGAGCCGTCGGGCGCCTCCCACCAGAAGAGCGGGCCGGGCAAATCCTTCTCGTGGGGGCCGGGCCGCATGAAGACATAAGAGTCCAGCCCGCTCTTCTTGAGGATCTGCGGCAGGGTGGCGTTGTGGCCGAAGCTGTCGGGGTTGTAGCCCACGCGCGCCATGCGGCCCAGCTTATCGCGGAAGTAACGCTGGCCGTACAGCCCCTGGCGCACGAACGACTCGCCGGACGGAATGTTGCAGTCCGGCTCGACCCACCAGCCGCCCACGAGCTGCCAGCGGCCCTCGGCCACCCGCTGCCGGATCTCCGCAAACATCGCGGGATCGTTCTGCTCGACCCACTCGTAGAACGCGGCCGAGCTGGCCGTGAAGACGAAATCGGGAAACTCCTGCATCCGATCCAGGGCCGAACGGAAGGTGGCCTTGACCTCCTGAAAGCCCTCATCCCAGCACCACAGCCAGACCGGGTCGATGTGGGCGTTGCCGATCATGATCAATGTTTTGTCTTTGGGAGCCATATCTCAGCCTTTCAGACCCGTGAGTGCAATTCCCTCAATGAAGTAACGCTGAAGGAAGAAGAAGAGCAAGACGATGGGCAGCACCATCAACGTTGAGGCGGCCATGAGTTGCTGCCACAGGACGCTGTTCGTCTTGTAGAAATCCTGCAAGCCCAAGGCGATAGTCTTCATGTTTTGCTTGCTGATGTAGATCAGAGGCCCCATGAAGTCATTCCAGGTCCACTGAAACTGGAAGATAGCCAGCGTGGTCAAAGCGGGCTTGGTGAGGGGCAGCATGATGCGCCAGAACTGTCCGAATTCACCACAGCCATCGATCCGAGCCGCGTCGAATAACTCCTTAGGGATGCTGCTGAAGAACTGGCGCAACAGGAAGATCAGAAAAGCGTTGCCGAAGAAGGCAGGCACCCAAAGCGGACGAAACGTGCCGATCCAGCCCAGCCCCCGGAACACCAAAAAGAGCGGGATCATGGTCACCTGGCCGGGCAGCATCATGGTTGCCAGCAGAAGCGCGAACAGGATGCGGCTCCCTGGCGCGTTATACCGCGCGAAGGCGTAGGCCACCATCGTACAAGAAATAAGCGCCCCGGCCAGATTCAACCCGGTGAGCATGGCCGTATTGAGGAAGTAGACCGGCAACAGCGGCACCGACTTCAGCGCCTCGCCGTAGTGGGTGAAGATAAATGGGTTGGGAATTAACGGGGGCGGAAAGACAAAGAGCTGCGCATCGGACTTGAGCGAGGTGGTGACCAGCCAGTAAAGCGGAAAGACAAAAAGAAGCCCTCCGGCGATCAGCACGATATGGAGCAGAAGGGTTCCGAGAGGACGTAACACCCGGTAGGCAGGAAAGGCCTGATCCGTCGGCAGGCCCATGCCTCTCGGCCAGTTAGATCGCGGATCCGGCGTCCTCAGGCCGTCACTGACCGCCATAATACACCCACCGTGAGCTAAGTTTGAACTGAACAAAGGTCAGTCCGACAATGATTATGAACAAGAACCAGGCCATTGCAGAGGAGTAACCCATCTTGAACTGTTCGAAAGCGTTCCGGTACAGATGGAGCACGTAGAACAACGTTGAGTCGGCCGGGCCGCCGCCGGTCATCACATAAGACTGGGTAAAGACCTGAAAGCTGTTGATGAAGCCGATGATCAACGTAAAGAAGATAGCTGGCGAAATCATCGGGAGGGTTACATGCCAGAATTTGTTCCAGCCGTTGGCCCCATCCAGCATTGCCGCCTCATACAAATGCACCGGTACGTCTTGCAGGGCGGCCAGCAGGATCACCATATTGCCTCCGACTCCCAACAGACTCATGAGAATCAAGCCAGGCTTGGCCCAGCTCGGGTCGCCCAACCAATTAGGACCGCGCATGCCAAACAGGCCGATAAAGGTATTGATCAGCCCGAAACGGGGCTGCAACAACCAGATCCACAGGATCGAAAGCGCCACGATCGGCATGATGGATGGCACATAGAAGGCGGCTCGCAGAAATGAGCGGCCGCGCAGGACACGGCTGTTGAGCATCATAGCGAGCACCAACGCGACCACCTCACCCAACGGAACCGCCAACAATGCATAATAGGCCGTATTGAAGATAGAAACCCGGAGGAGGTTGTCCTGAGACATCGCAAAGTAGTTCTGGACGCCCATGAAACGAGTCGGCATCAGAACAGAATAGTTGGTCAGGCTCAACACCAGGGAGGCAATCATCGGCCCCAAGCTAAAGATCAGGAAACCGAGAATCCATGGGGAAGCAAACAGGTAAAACCAAAATGTATCGCGGCTTTGCAACCCGCGTAACAGCGTAAGCAGCGAGCGTTTATGTTTCACGCATTACCTCTGATACCGGGCAACTCGAACAATCAGTCGCGTGGCCGGCTCGCTTGCTGGAGGCCGGCCACGCGAGCATCACGGGCCTATACGCTGGCCCAGAATTCGTCCAGCGCCTTCTGCACTTCGGTCTGCATGTCTGCGCAGGCCTGCTCAGGGGTCTTCTGGCCGTAGAGTACCCAGTCGCGACCAGTGCCGGGGTAGGCCCACAGGTCCTGGATGTTCTGGCCGGCCGGAGACACGGGTCGGAAGTTGGCGTACTGCATCGACTCGTTGGCCATCTTGCGTAGCTCAGGATACGGCGAGCTCTGGATCACCTCGTCGGAATTGGCCGCCTTGATGAGCGCCGGGATGGCCTGCAGCGTCACGCCGCAATCGATCTGATTCTCATAGGAGAGGAGATACTGCAACCAATCGAAGCTTTCAGGCAGATCCGGAGCCCCAGCGGGGATCGCCATGCAGAATCCGCCCGCAAAGCCCGTGGAGTTGGATGCATCACCCTTCATCCTCCAGGGAGCCATGCCGAACTTGAGATCGGGATAGTACTTAGCGAAGTTCGCCAGATTCCAATCACCGTTGGTCATCATAGCCAGCTTGCCGGCCCCAAACGGCGAATAGCCAGCGGTAGTCGGCCAGCCTGAACTGAAGGTCGAGGCCGCATCGATTCCGCCGACCGCTTCCTGCACATCATACTCCCAGGTCAACGTTTCGACAAGGCGGGGATCATCCATGAAGGCGGTTCGCTCATCCTTCAGGAATGTGGCGCCATTGGCCCAGGCATACACAAAGTCGCCACCATTGCCGTAAACCGCGCCCAAGGTCTGCGTAGGTACGAAACCCATCACGTCGATGGCGCCATCGCTGGCGGTCTTGGTCAGCTTCTTGGCCAGTTCGGTCATAGCTGCCCAATCCTCGGTCGGCGGAGCGACCTCGGGATCGAGATCGTTGGCCTCGAAGATCTCCTTGTTCCAGAAGATGAAGCGGCCATCGGTCTGCCAGGGCAACGCATAGGTCTTGCCCTGCCAGACGCATTCGGCCCAGGTCGCGGGGATGTAGTCTTCCTGCTTGATGCCAAACTTGGTGATGAAGTCATCGATGGCAGTCGCGCCGCCGCGGGCAGCCCAACCAGCCATGCGAAAACGGTCCTGGATGATCGCGTTAGGGGAAGTGCCGCCGGCGGTCGCCGTCAGCAGCTTGGGCATCATCTCGCCCCATTTGAAGGTTACGAAATCGATCGTGACCTCGGGTTTGACGGCCTTATAGGCTTCGATCTTGGGATCGATCCATTCAGGCCATCCCTCGGTCCAGAAAGCCAACGTGACTGCGGTCGCAGCAGGGGCTTCGGCCTTTGGAGCCTCGGCTCCGGTGGCTGGCTCGGCTGGGGCGACTGGGGCAGCGGCCGGCGGAACACACGACGCGGCAACGACGCCGCCCGCAGCAACTCCAGCGATTCTCAGAAACTCACGACGGGACAACAACTTCTTCGACATGTTTTTGCTCCTTACTGGCTGGGGAACAAGCCACCGACGTTTTCATCTGAAAACGCATTACCTCGCAACAGGGAGAATCCACGATTCCAACGATATCTCCGCAAAGCTAGACTAGCACAGCTCCCATATTTGTGCAAATAGGCATTAGCGCTGCGGCCTGGCGCGGCCGGTCGATTGAAGGCCTCAGACTCGATTGGTAAGGAAACAACGCACAACATCCGTTACAACTGCTTGTCTCGATGACACCCCGGCGCGTTTGACGTCTCTGGCGCTTTGACGCACAATAGCCCCCATGAACTCAACGAGGAGGCAGCCTACATGAGCCAGATTCGGCTTGGAGTCATGGCCCCCTTGCCCGAAGGGCCGGAAGAAGCCCTGCAGAAGGTCGCGGAGTTCGGGTTCCCGACCTGTCAGGTGGTCTGCTGGGACAACAGCCTGTTCACCGACGCGATCGCCGACCGCCTGCGTGCGGCGGCCGACCGGCTCGATATCGAGATCACGACCCTGTGGACCGGCGCGCCGGGACGCTATGTCTGGAACTTCATCGAGGGGCCGACGACCATCGGCCTCGTCCCGCCCCAGATGCGCAGGGAGCGCGTCGCCGTGCTGAAGCAGGGCTCGGATTTTGCCCGCCGCGTCGGCATCCCAAGCATCACCACCCATGTCGGCTTCATCCCCGAAAACCCGAGCGATCCGACCTACCCTGAGGTGGTGGCCGCGCTGCGCGAGGTCGCGGAATACTGCCGCGCCAACGGCCAGGAATTCTGGTTCGAGACGGGCCAGGAGACGCCGATCACGCTGCTGCGCACCATCGAAGACACGGGCACGGGCAACCTGGGCATCAACCTGGACCCGGCCAACCTGCTGATGTACGGCAAGGCCAACCCGGTCGATGCGCTGGACGTGTTCGGCCAGTACGTGCGCGGCGTCCATGCGAAGGACGGCGAATACCCCACGGACGGCCGCAACCTGGGCCCCGAAAAGGCGCTGGGCGAGGGCCGCGTCAACTTCCCCGCCCTGGTCGCCAGGCTGAAGGCGCTGGGGTTCAGCGGCGCGCTGACCATCGAGCGCGAGATCTCCGGCCCGCAGCAGATTGCCGACATTCGCCGCGGCCAGGCGTTCCTCGCGGCGTTGATCGAATAAGAACCTATCCGAAAGCTGCTGAGCGCCCGGCCTCACCCCCCATCCCCCTCTCCTGAGAGCGAGCCTTCGGCTCGCTCTCAGGAGAGGGGGATGGGGGGTGAGGTAAGCCCAGCGGATTTTCGGATAAATGCTAACCATACACCACCTACAGGAGTTCCATTGTGACTACAAAGACACAGAGGCGTCTGCGCGGGGGCATGATCGGCCTGGGCTTCATGGGCCGGCATCACGTCGGGCAGTATGAGAAGCTGCCCCAGGTGGAACTCGTCGCCATCGCAGACGCGGACCCGGTCCGGCTGCACAACAAGGCCACCATCGAGGGCAACATCGACCTGCCGCAGCCGAAGATCAACTTCGCCGCGCTCCAGGCCTTTGCCGACGGCCGTGACCTCATCGCGCAGGCGGATGTCGATTTCGTGGACATCGCGACGCCGAGCTATCTGCACGCGGAGATGGCCGTGCTGGCCGCGGAGGCCGGCCGCCACATCCTCGTCGAGAAGCCGATGGCGCTCAACTCAGCGGATGCGGAGCGGATGATCGCCGCGGCGCGCGCCAACAACGTCCGCCTGATGGTCGCCCAGGTCGTGCGCTTCTGGCCGGAATACCTCTATCTGAAGGAGGTCTACACCAGCAAGCGGCTGGGCCGGCTCATGCATGCCGAGTTCATCCGTCGCGGCAGCCGCCCCCGCTGGTCATGGCGCAAATGGATGTCCGAGGTCGAGCACAGCGGCGGCGCGCCCTTCGATCTCCACATCCACGACGTGGATTATGTCCACTACCTGCTGGGCGAGCCGCAGAAGATCACGGCCCGCCACATCGTCTCGCCTGGGTCGACCGGGCACGACATCATGACCGCGCAGTTCGAGTATCCCGATGGCCTGACCGTAGCGGTGGACGGCGGGTGGTATGCGCCGGCGCGCTACGGCTTCTACTCGGCGTATGAGGCCGTCTTCGAACAGGGCATCGTGCGGTATCATGGCGGCGCGCAGCCGACCCTCACGGTCATGCGCAACGACACCGACGAGGTCGAGACCCCCAGCGTGAGCGGCGACCCCTACGAGGCCGAGATCCTCTTCTTCGTCCGCGCCCTCCAGGACGGCAGCGACCCGGCCGAACAGCACCCGCCGGAGAGCTCGCTGGCCGCGGTGCGGCTGATCGAACGCGAGCTGGCGAGCGCCTGAGCGACTGGCCCGCGCGAGCGCTCGCGCGGGCCAGCGCGGCCGGCTACCCCAGCGCGTCCAGTTCCTCCCAGCGCGCATAGAGCGCGGGCAGCTCCTGTTCGACCGCGGCCAGCCGCGCTGTGGCCGCGGCCACATCCTCGCCGCCCGCCTGATACATCGCGGGGTCGGCCAGCCGCGCATAGAGCGCGGCCTGCTCCGCTTCGAGCGCCTCGATCTGCGCGGGCAGCGCCTCTAGCTCGCGCTGCTCGCGAAAGGTCAGCTTGCGGACGGCCGCGGCCTGTGGCCGTCCTGCATTCGTCCGCCTCGCCTCCGGCCGGGCCGGCGCGCCCGCGTCGCGATCCGCGGCCGGCCGCTGGCGCACCCAGTCGTCGTACCCGCCCGCATACTCGCCCACGCGGCCGTCCCGCTCCAGCGCCAGCGTGCTCGTGACCACGTTGTTGAGCAGCTCCCGGTCGTGGCTGACCAGCAGGAGCGTGCCCTCGTACTGCAACAGCAGATCCTCCAACAGCTCCAGCGTCTCCAGATCCAGGTCGTTGGTCGGCTCGTCGAACACCAGCACGTTGGCCGGCCTGGCGAACAGCCGCGCGAGCAGCAGCCGGTTGCGCTCCCCGCCCGACAGCGTGCCCGCGTAGACCCGCGTCCGCTCCGGCGGGAAGAGGAAGTCTTGCAGATAGCCGATGATGTGTCGCCGCCGGCCATTGACCACGACGTAATCTGCGCCGTCCATCACGTTGTCGAACACGGTCCAGTCCTCGCGCAACTGGCCGCGCAACTGGTCGAAATACGCGATGGTGAGGTTCGTCCCGCGGCGCACCCGGCCCGCCTGCGGCGTCAGGTCGCCCAGCAGGAGGCGCAGCAGCGTCGTCTTGCCCGAGCCGTTCGGCCCCACGATGCCGATGCGGTCGCCGCGCATGACGGTCGTGGAGAAGTCCTTGACGACGAACCGGCCGGCGTATGCAAAGCTGATGGCCTCCGCGCGCAGCACCAGCCGGCCCGAACGCTCGGCCTCCTGGATGCGCATGCGCAGCAGGCCGCCCTCGCGGCGCTCGCGGCGCTGCTCGCGCAGCCGCTCCAGCGCGCGCACCCGGCCCTCGTTGCGCGTGCGCCGCGCCTCGATGCCCTGGCGGATCCAGGCCTCCTCCTGCGCCAGCTTCTTGTCGAACTCGACCGCCTGCGCGGCCTCCGCGTCCAGCACGGCCTGTTTGCGCGCGAGAAACGTCGCATAATCGCACGCCCAGTCCACCAGACGCCCGCCGTCGACCTCGATGATGCGCACGGCCAGCCTCCGCAGGAACATACGGTCGTGGGTCACGAAGACGAGCGTCCCGCGGTAGCGCGCGAGAAACTCCTCCAGCCAGGTGATGGCCTCGATATCGAGATGGTTGGTCGGCTCGTCGAGCAGCACCAGCTCCGGGTCGCTGACCAGCTCGCGCGCCAGCAGCACGCGGCGCTTGTACCCCGCGGACAGGCTGCGAAAGTCCGCGGCCGGGTCGAGCTGCATGCTCTTCAGGATGGTATCGACCTGCTGGCGGCCGCGCCAGGCGGCCTCCGGATCCTCGGCGGTCGCGGGCAGCAGGCCGCCCGCGACGACTTCGCCCACCGCGCCGGCCAGATCCTCCGGCACGTCCTGGGCCAGATACGCGGTGCGCAGGCCCTGCTGGCGGAAGACGGCGCCCTCGTCGGGCGACAGCCTATCGGCGAGCAGCCTGAGCAGCGTGGTCTTGCCCGCGCCGTTGCGGCCCAGCAGCCCGATGCGCTCGCCCGGCTCCACTTGCAGGGTGATACCCTCCAACACGAGGGGGCCGCCGAACCCGATCGTGACATCGCGCAGAGTGATCAGTGCCATAGGGCCTATTATACGCATATCGGCCCGGAGCGCGACATAGAGAGCGGTAAGTTGCCCCCACCCTGGCCCTCCCCCGCTGTGCAGGGGAGGGAACGCACCCCTTCCCCCGTCGGGACGGGGGAAGGCCGGGATGGGGGCCAACCAACGCCCCCCACCCCTTCCCCCGCCGGGACGGGGGAAGGCCGGGATGGGGGCCAACCAACGCCCCCCACCCCTTCCCCCGTCGGGACGGGGGAAGGCCGGGATGGGGGTGTGATACAATACATGCACAGCCCTGTAAAGGCCCATCCGAAAAACGCCAGGGCGGAGGCCGCCCCGTGGTTCGGGTGGGCCGTAAGTCGATGCACGTCTGACAACAGGAGGCGCTATGGCAGAGAAACAGGGAACCCCGCTGGAGCAGGTCAGCGGCCTGCGGCCCGGCGTGGCGGAGGCGCTGCGGCCGCTCTGGATCACGACCGTGGAGGAGCTGGCCGCGGCGGCCTTCGAGGAGAAGGCCCGGAACGGCCTGGCCGCCGTGCTGAACATCGCGCAGGATGCGGTCGACGCGCTCGGCCGCGAGCTCCTGCCGCGGGTGCTGCCCGTGGTCCGCGAGCGTATCCACGTCCCGCCGCAGCCCAGAACCACCGGCGCGCTCGACAGGCTGGATCGCGACCTGCCGCGCGACCGATCGCGCGCCCTCGAGGTGTTGCCCCCGCGCGCATCGCTGGCCGACAAGATGCCGGCCGTCCGCAACCAGGGCCAGCGCGGCACCTGCGTGGCCCACGCCTGCGCCGCGCTGCGCGAGTATCTGACCGGCGACCGCGCGGCCGACCTCTCCGAGCAATACCTCTACTGGGTCGCGCGGCAGAAGCTCATCACCCCGCTCCTCAAGGACAGGCCGGGGCTGCTGCTGGCCTACGGGATGGCCGCGCTGTGCGAGCACGGCATCCCGCCGGAGGCCGCCTGGCCGTACAACCCAACGCAGATGGCCGGGAACGAGGAGCAGGGGCCGCCGCCCGTCGGCATCGAGAGGCAGGCGCGGGCCAACCGGCTGGGCAGATACCAGGGCGTCTTCCCGCGCGACACCTACAGCCTGAAGACGCAACTGGCGCACGACAACCCGGTCGTAGTGACCGTGCCGACCTTCGGCTTCTGGGGCGGCGCGCTGATCGACTACACCGGCACGGTGCGCCTGCCGTTCACGGCGGAGGGCACGCGCAGCCCGCTCGTCCGCTTGGAAAGCGCGCACGCGCTCTGTCTGGTGGGCTATCAGGACGATGCGGAGACGCCGGGCGGGGGGTATTACATCGTGCGCAACAGTTGGGGCGCGGGCTGGGCGAGCCAGTGTCCCGACGGCGCGGGCTACTTCTGGCTGCCGTATGCCTATGTGGAACGCTACGGGTTGACCGCGTTCTGGGGGAGCATGTAGCGCCGGCCCCTCTCGCGACGTCACGGCGTTGCGAGAGGGGCCGGGCATGAGGCAGGTTACTTCGCCGCGCTCTCGCGGCCCATCATCAGCCGCTCGGCGATGAGCTGGCCCTTCCGGGCCGTGTCGATGGCGATGCCCAGGCTGCGGGCCGCCTCCTGCGGGCTGTGGAAGCCGGTCGAGTTCTCCGACATCACGAAGTCGTAGCGCATCGAGGCCTCGCGGTGCATCTGCTGCGCCTCGGCCAACTGCTCGTCGGTCAGCCCGGCCTGCTTGGCCGCGGCCAGCGTGTCGATCAGGTCGCCCAGCGCGCCCTCGGTCGTACGCAGCAGTTGCGCCGTGTTGTTCTGGATGATCGTGATGCGATCCTTCAGCGCCTGCTCGTCGATCTTGTGGCAGGTCTGGCACGCCTGGTTGACGTTGTCCAGCGGGCTGCGCAGCCAGTGATCCGAGACCTTCGTCGCGCCGTCGCGCATGTAGGGCATGTGGCAGTCCGCGCATGCCACGCCCGACCGGTAGTGCAGGCTCGTGCTGTAGGTCTCGAACTCCGGATGCTGCGCCTTCAACATCGGCGCGCCGGTCTCCGCATGCGTCCAGTCCTTGAACCCGTACTCGTTGTAGTAGTCGATGATATTGTCGATCTGCAAGCCCTTCTCCCAGGGGAAGGTCAGCACCTTGTTGTCGCCCTGGAAGTAATACTCCACGTGACATTGCGCGCACACGTAGGTGCGCATCTCCTGCCGCGTCGCCGTGCTCAGATCCACCCCGCGCTTGGTCATCGCGTTGATGAACGCCGGCCGGGTGATGCGCAGCTCCATCGTCTTCGGATCGTGGCAGTCCGCGCACGAGCTGCCCAGGTGGAACTGATCCTGGATCTCCTTGTAGGGCGTGCCGTTGAACGCCTCCCACCCCATCTGGGCGATGAGCTGGGGCGATTCGGCCGCATGGCAGTTGGCGCAGGCCGCGGGCTGCTTGACCACTTCCTGGCGCTTGGTCTCCTTCTGGTCGATCAGCGCATAGAAGTGCCCGCGCTCCTCGTTGAAGTCCACCGCGAAGGCATAGCCGTTCCAGACCCGCTTGAGGATGGGATAGGCCTCCAGCTTGTTGTAGGGGTCGGAGCCGCCGTAGGGCGTCCGGTTGCCGTCGATCTGGGTCTTCTTGAAGGTATCGTACTGGCGGGGATAATTCTGGCCCCAGACGGCCGGGTCCAGCTCGTTCTCCGCGATGGGGATGATCTGGCCCGACATCTTGCTCTCGTTCATCCGGGACTGGATGTTGACGAGCAGCGCGGCCACGCCGGCCATGATGACCAGGCCGGCAACAAATGCGACGCCGACCCAGAGCCAGGTGCGGCGCGACGGTGTAGATTTGGTCATACAGTTCCTCCTAATGATCGTGTCCCACGCCCTCATGGCAGGTGAGACAATCGGTGGGGTTCTCGCTGTCCGCGTGGGCGATGTCGGCCACGAAGTTGCCGTGGCAGTAGAGACAGGCGTGCTCGGTCACATCGCGGTTCATCGCGGTGATCTGGATCGGCTCGTGAAAGTCGCCCGTGGTAAAGGCATAGCTGTGCCGGAAGCCGTTGATGCCCTTGACCGCATACTTGGAGATGATGTTGTTGTGCGGCGTATGGCAGTCGTTGCACACGGCGACCGCCTTGTGCGAGCCGCGGTTCCACGCATCATACTGATCGCGCATGATGTGGCAGTTGACGCAGGCCTGCGGATCGTTCGACAGATACGAAAAGCCCTGGGCATAGGCAAAGGTGAAGCCGCCCAGGCCCGCGGCGCCGCCGAACAGGCCGGCCAGCGCAAGCCAGATCCAGAGCGGAAAGGCGCTGAAGAGCCGGGCCAGCGGCCGGCCGGCCCTCTCTCCAGGCGGAGCATTTGACATGCGACCTCCTTGTGCGGACAAAATCAGACCTCGATGTTGACGAGGATCGTCTCGAGCGGGATATCCTTGCCGCTGGCCTGGAGCGCCTGTTGGGCGATGAAGACCATGCCGCGGCAGCAGGGCACCTCCATGTACGCGACGCGCAGACTGCGCACATCCGACCGCTGGAGGATCTCCGTGAGCTTCTGGATATACGCTCGGCTGTCGTCCAGCTTGGGACAGCCCACGGCGATCACGGTGTCGGCCATCAGATCCGCGTGCATGTTGGGGTTGGCAAAGGGCACGCAGTCCGCGATCAGCGTCAGGTTTGCGCCCTGCAAGAAGGACGCGGTCGGCGGGATCAGATGCAACTGGACCGGCCACTGGCGCAGCTCCGATCGCACGCGCGGCCCCGGCGCCGACGCATCCGTGAGGACCGGCGGCTCCGCCGCGCGCACCGGCGGCACGGAGCAGAGCGGGATCGTGGCCGCGACGGCCGGCCGGGCGACGGACGTCATGCCGTGCGCGGCCAGGTGCTCGATGTGCCGCTCGACCAGGTGGGGCGTGGTCTGCGCGAGATAGTTCAACACCGCGGGCTCGTCGTAGGACTCGACCTCCAGCTCCACGACGTGCAGCGCGCCCTGCGGGCAGTCGCCCAGGCACGCGCCCAGCCCGTCGCAATAGCTCTCCTTGACCAGCCGGGCCTTGCCGTCGATCACCTGCAAAGCGCCCTCGACGCATGCGGGGACACAGTTGCCGCAGCCGTCGCACTTTTCTTCATCGATCGTGATGATCTGACGCCTGACTTTCGCCATTCTGTTGCTCCGTTATCTGGAATAGGGGCTATCGATCGGGCAAGTGACAGGAATCACAAGCAGTGGAGACAAACGCCCCCTACCCGCGATCGCTGGCGTTTCACAGTCTACTCGGCCCGCCCCCGGCTGTCAGGGACTTTTGTCGCATCGCGTCGCACGGCCCGACATGCGACAAAAGTCCCTGACAGGCGATGCAGGAGGTGTTATGCTGAGTTCATTGTTAGTTGGGCGCACATCAAGGAAAATGGTCCCATGAATCACTTCTGCCCTGGTTCATCCTCGCTTCGCAGAGACATCACCCTCGAAATCAAGACCTGCCCCCAATGCGGCAACGATGTCGAGCTGTTCTCGATCGACGTGAAGGCACGCTGCGACAAGTGCGGATTCGTCGTGTACAACAACCTGCAATCCTGCATCCAGTGGTGTCGCTATGCGAAGGAGTGCGTGGGCGAGGAGGTCTATGCCCGCTACATGAAGGAGATGGGCCTCTCCCCGGATGGAGCCTCGGCCGCGTCCTGACCGGGCTGCCGCTCGCACAAGCCGATAGACGTATGCGCGGGCGTCGTCGCGGTCTTTCGCGCGCCCCGCGACCTCGCGCCGCCCTCCCCTTCCGAGTATCCCCGAATATATCGTCCACACTGCGTGTGGCCTTCGCTCAGGATGCGACTCGGAGTCGAAGAGGCGACCATTTTCAGCGAGGTGGTCACGGCCTCTGGGCCCACCGTCCAGGATAAAATGCCGGAGGCGCCTCGGTTCATCTGGAATAATTGTTCTTCCCTCCACTATCGTGACTTGTCTGTGGGCAAATTATATGTTATTCTCACAATGTTTGAACGCACCATGCCAGGCATTTTGTGCCAGGCCATCCAGGAAGGAATCGTCGCATGGAAGAGAGATCCCTCGCATTCTTGAAGGCTCTGTTGGACGCGCCCAGCGCCTCCGGCTACGAGCAGCCGGCCCAGCGCGTGTGGCGCGAGTACATGAGCCAGTACGCCGAACGCGTCACGACCGATATGCACGGCAACTGCATCGCGGTGCTGAACGGGGCGGGCGCGACCCGCATCCTGCTCGCCGGCCACGTGGACGAGCTCGGCTTCATGGTCAACTATATCGACGACAACGGATTCATCTTCTTCAGGACCATCGGCGGCTTCGACCTGAACCTGATCCCCGGCCGCCGCGTGCGCATCCACACTAAGAACGGCACGATCCCCGGCGTCACGGGCAAGAAGGCCATCCACGTGATGACCCCGGAGGAGCGCAAGAAGTCGCCCGAGATCCAGGATCTGTGGATCGACATCGGCGCAAAGGATCGCCAGGAGGCCGAGGCGCTCGTCCGGGTCGGCGACTCCATCACCTACGTCGATAGCTTCGAGCCGATCCGCGGGGATATCGTCGCGTCGCGCGCATTCGACGACAAGGCGGGCAGCTTTGCCGTCGGCGAGGTGCTGCGCCTGCTGCAAGGGCAGACGTTCGACGCCGCGGTCTACTCCGTCTCGACGGTGCAGGAGGAGGTCGGGCTGCGCGGGGCCCACACGAGCGCATACGGCGTGGATCCCAAGGTCGGCATCGCGGTGGACGTCACCCACGCGACCGACCACCCGGACATGAACAAGCAGCGCCTGGGCAGCGTCAGGCTCGGCGCGGGGCCGGTCATCGCGCGCGGGGCGAACATCAGCCCCGTCGTGGAGGCGATGTTGATCGAGGCCGCCGAGGCGGAGGGCATCCCCTACCAGCTCGAGGCCGCGCCGGGCGGCACGGGCACCGACGCCAACGCCATCCAGCTCACCCGCGCGGGCGTCGCCACCGGCCTGGTCAGCATCCCGCTGCGCTATATGCACACGGCCGCCGAGGTGCTCCATCTGGAGGATCTCGCCAACGTCTCGCGGCTGCTCGCCGCCTTCATCCGTCGCGTCAAGGATGACACCGACTTCACGCCCTGAGGTCTGCGCAGACAGACTCGATCCGCTCTGGTCGGTCTCTGACCGTACCCCTCAGCTCTGCCTCTCCTGGCGTGCGGGCCGCAGACTCGCACGCCAGGAGGAGGATGGAGGGTGAGGCAGGCCGGAGCAACTCTCGAATCGGAAACCTGAAGACAGGAGCGCCTGATATAGACGCCCCGTGCTGCATCCGCCGCAGTGCGGATGCAGCGCCACAACACATCGCACGACTATGGACGGCGAGGCTCTGAAACGACATGTTCAACCCCCACCCCGTATATCCACACCCGACCGGCAAGACTCATGACTACGTGGACGACTATCTGTTGCAGTTGATCCTGATCGACACGGTCGCGCTCAGGGATCCCCGCCGGGGCCCGGTCGCGGAGCGCATCATCGAGCAGGCGATCCCGGCGCGCCAATACGATCTGGTCATGGCCCGCTATGACGAGCTGACCGACGACTCGGACGACGAGACCTACCTCCTGGAACGGTGTTTCCGGCTGGCCGCCGGCCGCAACGGCCACTGGAAGGGCGCGCTGCTCGCCCAGTTGCGGTGCGTCATCGCCGCGGACGGCGAGATCGATGCGGCCGGGATGAACGAGCTGACCGACCTGGCCGAGGCCATCGACGCGACCAAGGGCCTGCGCACGCTGCTGAAGCTGCCCCTGTACTGATACGCTCAGCTCGGTCCGGTGTGCGGGCCGAGACTCTTCGTCACGGTCACGCCCGCCATGCTCCTGCATGCGCCGGGCGCGCGGCGTCTTCCATCTCCTTCTGTCAACCATGACTCGCATCATGTACAGACGGGCCGCTTTGCGATATCATTTTGTGCGTAGTTTCACGATTATCCGTTACTGGCAAGGTCAAACATGAAAAAAGTTCGCTTGCTGCTCCTGGCAGCGGCCCTGGCGCTGCTGTTCACCGCCGCGCAGGCCCCCCTGGGGCCGGTCCAGGCCCAGACAGCCCCCGGCGAGGTGATTGTCTACCTGTTCTGGGGCGACGGCTGCCCCCACTGCGCGGCGGAAAAGGTCTTTCTGGCGGCCCTGACCCAGGAACATCCCGGGGTCGTGATCCGCGACTTCGAGGTCTGGCAGCATCCCGAATATGTGGAGCCGCTCATCGAGCTGTCGGCGCGCTTCGGATTCGAGCCGACCGCGGTCCCGCTCACGTTTATCGGCGACCGCTACTGGATCGGGTTCATCGACGAGCCCATCGGCCGGGAGATCCGGGAGACGGTCGCGGCCTGTCTGGCGAGCGGCTGCCCGGACGCGGGCGCGGGCATCTTCGACGCGGCGGCCGCCGTCGCGGCCGAGGCGCCGGTCACGCCGACCGTCGAGGAGGAGTGCGAGAGCGCGGGAGGGCGCTACTTCAAGCAGGCCGAGAGCGAGGTCTGTCTGTCGCCGGAGGAGATCGCGGCCGTGACCGTCGCCGACAGCGCACCGCCGGCCCGCACCCTCACCCTGCCGCTCGTGGGACAGGTGAACCTCGATGCGCAATCGCTGACGCTGAGCACCGCGCTCATCGCCTTCGTGGACGGCTTCAACCCCTGCTCGCTGTGGGTCCTCTCGGTGCTGCTGGCGCTGACGCTGCACACCGGCTCGCGCCGGAAGGTCCTCATCATCGGCCTGGTGTTCCTGACCGTGACCTCGCTCGTGTACGTCCTGTTCATCGCCGGGCTTTTCACGATGTTCACGATCATCAGCTTCGTCGGCTGGATCCAGATCGTGGTCGCGCTGCTGGCGCTGTTCTTCGCCATCGTCAACATCAAGGACTACTTCTGGTATAAAGAGGGGCTGTCCTTCACCATCGCCGACGAAAAGAAGCCCGGCCTCTACAAGAGCATGCGCCGGGTGCTGAATGCGGGAGATTCGCTGCCCGCGCTGATCGGCGCGACAGTGGTGATGTCCGCTGGGGCATCGCTGGTGGAGTTCTCCTGCACCGCGGGCTTCCCCGTGCTGTGGAGCAACCTCGTTGCGGCGCAGGGCGTGACCGCGCTAACCTTCATCGGCCTGCTGGCGCTCTACATGTTCATCTACCAGATCGACGAGCTGGCGATCTTCCTGACCGCGGTGTTCAGCCTGCGCGCCAGCCGGCTGGAGGAGAAACATGGCCGCCTCCTCAAGCTGATGGGCGGCATGTTGATGCTGACGCTGGCGATCGTGATGCTGGTGGATCCCACGCTGATGAACCGGCTCGACACGGCGCTCGCCATCTTTGCGCTGGCGTTCGGCGCGATGCTGCTCGTCCTGCTCGTCCATCGGGTGGTGCTGCCGCGGCTCGGCATCCACGTGGGCAGCGAGTTTGCCAAGCGGTAAGTCTTGCATCGGGTGACGGCGCAACGGATGCGCATCTACGGTCCTCATCCCCTCTGACTCCCCCTCTCCTGACCTGCGAACGTTCGCAGGTCAGGAGAGGGGGACAGGGGGTGAGGTCATGGTGGGCAGCCATCCACGAACCACTTTCATACCTTAGAGCCTATCCGAAAACCCGCTGGGGCCGGTCTCTGACCGTGCCCCTGGCTCGGTCGGAGACCGGCCAAAGCAATTTCCGGATAGATTCTTATCGCTCGGTGGTCAGCGCCGTCTGCGCCTGCTGCCAGGCCGCCTCGACGCCCTCCGCGCGGGCCGCGGCCACCGGCAGCGGGCTATAGCGCGCCTCGTAATACGCTGCGGTGATCTGCGCAAACTCCGCGCGACAGGCCGGGTAGACGTCGGCCAGCACGCGCACATAATCCTCGGGCGTCAGCCCCGGCTGGCGCGCCAGGCCGCGGCCGGCCGCCCAGGCCAGGAGCGCCTGATACGTGCGGCGCACCCGTATGCGCGGGTCATCGCCCGCGATCTGCGCATACGGCTCCGGCTCGGCCGCGGCGCGGCCGCCCCGCCCGCGCAGCCAGCCCGCCAGTTGCGCCCTGAGCAGATCCAGCGAGAGGACGCTCTCGCGCGTCTCCTCCACCTCGCCGTCCTCGGCATAGCTACGGAAGCGCCGGAACGCCAGCACGAACACCGCCAGCATGACCATGCCCACGACCAGCGCGACCAGGATCCACCACGGGAACTGCGAGCCGGGTCCGGCCACGCTCTCCTCGGCCAGCTCCTTGAACTGGTCGGTGAGGTCGGCCGGCGGCTGGATCTGCAACATCTCCGCGTCGGTCTCCGGCAGGTCGATCCGCTGGATGAGCCATTCGAGCAGCTTGAAGATGGGGTAGCTGATGATGAAGACGGCCCAGGAGAGCAGCCAGCCGACCGCGCGCAGGATGCCGGCCAGGAGGTCGGCCAGCAACTCCAGCGTGCCCGGCGCAAAGATCTGGCCGAGCAGCAGCCGCGTCTCCTGCAAGCTCGCCACCGCCAGCGCCACCAGGCCCACCGCGACGAAGGCCGTCAATACCCAGATGACCAGGCCGGTCGGCACAAATTCGGCCGAATAGGCCACGAGCATGATCGCGAGGATGGCCGCCAGGCCCAGGGCAAAGTTGCGCAGCAGCGTCTCGTGATACACGCGCTCGCGGCCCGCAAGGACGCCCCAGAACAGCAGCGCCGCGGCCGGCATTGCCGTCATCAGCGTCGCGGCCGGCCGGTCGCGGATCACGCTCAGCCAGCGAAGCTGCCACAGGGGCGCAATCGCCCGGCCCGGCCCCAGATAGAGCGCCAGCAGCACCATCGCCAGCCCGAACAGCCCGCCGACGACGGCCGCGCGGCGCGGCGTGGTGGAGCGGAACACGAAGACCTGCGCCGCGAGCGTGCCCGCGGCCAGCAGCCCGAACACCGCGCCGAAGCCCAACAGGTCGTCCTGGCCCGGCAGGAGGCTGACGAAAAGCAGGTGCAGCAGCAGCCAGATCCACAGGCTGCGCAGGAGCGCCAGGAGATAGGGCAGCAGCCCGTCGTCGACCCAGCTCCAAGCATGCTCCTCCGGGAGCCGCGCCAGGTCGGGGCGGATGTTTGCGGGGCTCATCGGCCGGCCCCCTGTGGCTTGGGCGCAAAGGGCGAGACGTCCGCGGGCGGGGCCGCGGCGGCCTCGCGGCGCGGGGCCCAGCGCTGATGCTCGGCCCAGGGCTGGATGCCGCGCTGCGGGCTTTGCGCATACGCATCGTGGCCGCCCAGCCAGACGAAGGGGATGCCGTCCGGCACGTCGGCCGGCCGCTCGTCGCCGATCGTCAGCAGCGTGACCGCATGTCCGCCGCGGCGCACGTCGAGCAGCGCGGCGTAGATCGGCTCCGCGGGCACCGCGGTGATGGCGATGACCGATGCGCCGTAGGGCAGCGAGGGCAGCTCGCCGCGCAGATACTGCTCCAACGGCCCCGCGGGCGAGTCGATCAGCCGCGCCAGCGCATCGAGGATGAACTCCCACTGTTCCGGCCGCCGCGAGGGCGGCAGGCGCACGCCCTGCGCGGTGCGGCGCTGCCAGCCGTTGGCGTACAGGCCGACGGCCTCGCGGCGGTCGAGCAGCAGCCGGGCCAGCGACGCGGCCGTCGAGATGGCATACTCCAGATAGTCCTCCACCATGCCCGGCGCCCCGCGCACGGTCTGGATGTCGAGAAAGATGGCGGTGCGCGAGGACGCGCCGGGGTCGAAGGTCTTGCTCTGGAGCTCCCCGCGGCGCGCGGTGGCCTTCCAGTGCAGGAAGCGCGGGTTGTCGCCGGGGACATAGGGCCGCGTGCCAGTGATGCGCAGCGGGTCATCGGTCAGCCGCCGCCGCGTGGGCAGGTCGCCGAACGGGTAGCTGGCGGGCAGCGCGAGCTCCGACACCGGCACCACGCGCGGATAGACGACCATCTCGTCCACCTGTTCGTCCACCCGCTGCTGCTGGCGAAAGCCGAACAGGTCGCCCGACCGCAGGAGCACCGGGCCGAACGCCAGCACGCCCCGCTTGATCGCGGTCAGGTGGTAGTGCTTGCGCACCCGCTCGTAGAGGCGCAGCGCAAGCAGGTTGGTGAGCAACTGCCGATCCGAGCGGAAGGTGCGGAAGAGCCGCCCGCGCGCCATGTCGATCTGCGTCGGGAACTCGTCCTCGGCCTTGAGCCATGACAGCGGCAGCGGCTTGGCGTTGGTGATCTCGATGACCAGGTCGGCCTGCTCGCCCACGAACAGCCGCGTCGTGCTGAGCTGGCGCTGATAGGTCACGTTCGTCAGCGCGTACCGATCCCAGAGCGCGGTGATGCCGGCCAGCAGCCCCAGCAGCAGCGCCAGCAGCGCCAGCAACGGGTTGCGCAGCAGGACCGCGCCGACGCCCGCCACGATCGCCAGCGCGTTCAGGCTGCGGGTCAAGACGCGGCCTCCTCGACCGACCAGCTCTCCTCGACCGGCACCGGCGTCGCGGCCGCGATCTCCTGCAACACGTCGCTCGCGGCCTTGCCCCGCACGCGCGCCTGGCTGGTCGTCATGACCCGGTGGCCGAGCACCGGCTGCACGAGCGCCTTGACGTCGTCGGGCAGCGCATAGGCCCGGCCGGCGATGGCCGCGCGCGCCTGCGCGCCGCGGTAGAGCGCCAGCGTCCCGCGCGGGCTGGCCCCCAACTGCACGGCCGCGTGCTCGCGCGTGGCCCGGATGAGCCGCAGGATATAGGCCTCGACCGCGGGGTGCACGTACACCTCGCGCACGGTCGCCTGTAGCCGCAGCAGGTCGGCCGCGCTCGCGACGGCCCCGAGGCCGGCCAGCGGGTTCTGCGTGCGGAAGCGACGCAGGATGGCGCGCTCCTCGTCCTCGTCAGGATATCCCAGGCCCACGCGCATCAGGAAGCGATCGACCTGCGCCTCCGGCAGCGGAAAGGTGCCCTCCAGCTCGACCGGGTTCTGGGTTGCGAGCACGAGGAAGGGCCGCGGCAGGGGCCGGGTCTGGCCGTCCACCGTGACCTGGCGCTCCTCCATCGCCTCCAGCAGGGCGGACTGCGTCCGCGGGCCGGCGCGGTTGATCTCGTCGGCCAGCACGACCTGCGCGGAGAGCGGGCCGGCGCGGAACTCGAACTCGCCGGTCTTCTGGTTGTAGACGCTGACGCCGGTGATGTCCGAGGGCAGCAGGTCTGGCGTGAACTGGATGCGCTGGAACGAGCAGTCGAGCGAGCGCGCCAGCGCCTTCGCCAGCGTCGTCTTGCCGATGCCGGGCACGTCCTCCAGCAGCACGTGGCCCTCGCACAGCAGCGCGATCAGCAGCAGGTCGATGGTGTCGGTCTTGCCGACGATGACCCGGCCGACGCTCTCGCGCACGGCCGCGGCAATCTCTTTGAGATGGGCGATCTCGGTCAGAAGGGCAGGCGCGAGCGTCGGCTCGGTCGCCCCGGCGTGGTCTGCGGGCATGTTGCGTTCCTATCTGCGTATGTGTGAAACAGCCGGCGCGCCCCAGGTGCGGGCGGGTGCAGTATACATCCGAGGGAAGGAAAGCGCCAAGCAGGGGGATTTCGTGGCCTGACGCCCTCAGCCCGCGCCGGAATATGGGCGCGGGCCGAGGGCTGCGGCGTGTCTACTGTAGATCGTCTTCCGGCGGGGCGATGTGGAAGGAGCGCGGGCGCTCGACCGCATAGACCCCCTTGCAGGCCGCCATGTCCTCCACCTTGTCGGCGGGCATCCGGCCCGTGATGACGCCGACCTCCGGCAACTCCTGATCGACCTGCAAGCCCAGCTCACGGCCGGCCTTGACGATGTCGGCAAAGTCGCTCATGTAGGCGTCATCCACGGCGATCTGGACCTGCACCGTGTTGGCCGCCTCGGGGTGAGCCTTCGCGGCCGCCTTGCGGCGGCGCGGGGCTGGCGCGGGCGGCTCCGGCGCGGACAGCGTCGGCTCATCGGCCGGCTGCGCGTCGGAGGCCCGGCGCTTGCTCGTCTGCCGCGGGGTTGCGCGGCGCTCCTCGTCGTCCATATGTCCTCTTATCAGGGCGCCTGGATCAAGCCGGCGCCGATATCGCTCACGGGCAGGCTCAGCCGCATGGCGCTTTGCAGCAACAGCCAGCCGAGCGCGCCCCCCTGCACGTCCGAGTTGGCCTCGGCGTACAGCGCCGCGATGCCCGCGACGTGAGGGGTCGCCATGCTGGTGCCGCTGATGCTGCGATACAGCGTGGGTCGCGGCCAGGAAGAACGGATGCCCACGCCCGGCCCCGCGATATCAACCTGCCCACCTTGCAGCTCGCGGCCGCCGCAGGAGAAGGGCGCGATGCCCATGCGGTTGTCGAGCGCGGCCACCGCCATGATGGACGGACAGTTCGCCGGATGGCCGACCGGCGCGATCAGGTTGGGCCGCTCGCTCTCGTTGCCCGCGGCCGCGATGATGAGCGTGCCCGCGCTGAGCGCGCGGCGCGCCACCTGCTCGAAGATGCGCGAGTAGCCCTGGCCGACCGCGGTCGGCGCACCGAGCGACATCGAGATGATGTGGCACTTCTGGCTGATGGCCCAACTGATGCCGGCCAGGATGCCCGCATCGCCGCCGCTGCCCGCATTGCTCAACACCTTGCCCACATAGATGTCCGCGTTATACGCGACGCCGTAGCGCGGCCCCTGCCCCGCCATCTTCGGGCCGCACGCGGTCCCGACGCAGTGCGTCCCGTGGCCGTGGCCGTCCTGCACCGCCTCGCCGGAGATGAAGGAGCGCGATACGATGTTGCGGCCCAGGAAATCGGGGTGCTCCAGGTCGAAGCCGGTGTCCAGCACGGCCACGCGCACCCCCTTGCCGCTATAGTGCGAATCGCTGACGCGCGTGGCGCGCAGCCCCCAGGTGAACTCCCGATCATCGCTGAACGCCAGCTGCTCCAGCGTGGACGCGAGCACCGACCCCGACGCGATCCCGCTGACGCCCAGCATGGCGTCCGCCAGATGGTTGACCGCGTCCCGATAGCCGCGCAGATAATCGGCGGAGAACGAACCGCCGCCGCCGCCCGTGATCATGGGCGGCGTGAAGCTCATGCCGCCCTCATCGATCGCGTAGTTGATGCGCTCCGGCTCGATCGCCAGGATGCCGCTGTCGTCGCTGGCCGCGCGCAGCGAGCGCAGTTGGTCCGGCGGCGTATCCACGACCGCCACGCCCAGATTATCGAAGATGACGGCCTCGGCCTCGCCCATCGTCTGGGAGTCGACCGCGCCGTTGACGAAATCGCGCGTGCTGGCAACCTCCAGCCCTGCGACATCGGTCAGCGCGCGCACGCCCGACTCGACCGCATCCTCGCGCATCAGGACCAGATAACGGCCCGTCGTGCCCGGCATGGGGGTCGAGGGCGCGCTTTCGCCCACACCGCTGCCCACCGCCGGCTCGCCCTGTGACGTCCGCCGACCTTGCGACCTGGAACGACTCGTAGCCATAGGTAATCCTCCGCTCAGCTCAATAGGATCGTGCAACGTACCGCGCACGGCTGATGTCGCCTCGACCGCAAAAACAGCAGCGCAGGCCGCGAATTCATGGCATCAGCCGAATCAAGCACTTTATTTGTATCACATTTACGACGGTTTTGTCAATGGTTCACCGAAAAAGCAACTGTGCGCCATCCTTCCGGCCCGCCGTCGCTCAGGCGCACGAGGCGCAGCTCCCCCTGCACGGGCGCAGCGCCTGAGGCGGCCGGCCCGGCATAGCCGTGCAGCGTGTGCCACGTCACGAACGCGGCGTCGGGCGTCCATTCCAGGGGCCGGAACGCCTCGAACGGCAGCTCGTCGGCCCAGACCGTGCCGTCGCGCGCGGGCAGCGCTGCCTCCAGCCGGTAGCCGGGCCAGTCGGCCGGGTCCGGGCCGCGCGTGCGCCAGAGCAGCGTCAGCTCCGGCTCGGCGCCGTCCGCGAGCGCAAGCTGCGCGGCGGACAGGTCGAGCTGCGCGGTCAGCGCGATCAGCTCCGCGCCCGCGGCGACGCCCGGCTCGATGCGTGCGCCCGGCTGCGCCCGGAACACCCGCAGCGCCGGCGCGCCGTCCGGCCCCGCGACCGTGTCGATCTCGGCCGCGGCCGCGCGCAGCCAGCCGTCGGCCCGCGGCGCGAGGGGCGCGGCGCTCGAGACGAGATAGAGCGTCGGCTGGCCGCCGGCCGGGAGGGGCAGCGCGGCGCGGCCGTCGAACCAGCTCAACTGCGGGTTCGTGTGGGTGAAGTAGGTCTGCACGGTCGCGCGCTCGTGGAGCAGCATGAAGGTGGGGTGGCGATAGATGTCCGACGAGAGATAGACGTGGGCCGGCCGGCTCACGTCCGGGTGATCCGCCAGCCAGCGCCAGGCCGCGGCCATGTCGCCCTCGAACGCGTCGAAGGTGGCCTGGGACGGTCCCCAGACATGGAAGTAGTCGCGCCAGGTCAGCCCCGCGTGAAGCAGCAGCGCCGCGCAGAGCAGCGCGATCCCCGCCGCCCGGCCCGCCCTCCTGGCCGCGGCCGGGAGAGAAGGCGAACGCCGCGCCAGCCACCCCAGCGCCGCGGCCAGCCCGATCGCGGGGAAAAAGTAGACGCCGGGGATCACCCCCAGCACGCGCGGGAGCGTGGGCCAGCGGTCGGTCGCGA
>MWBF01000011.1 GCA_002068935.1 Chloroflexi bacterium ADurb.Bin325 | reverse complement strand
CCGCGCGCCCGCACCTGCCGCACCGGCGCCGCCAGCTCCGCCGCGCAAAGCCGGCGCGCGGCCGGCCGGGCCGCGCCGCGTCGGCCATCGGCGCAAGCTGCATCGGCTCTCCCGCGATGCCGGCATAGCCGGTTGCGGGCTCGCGCGAGCCGGCCTCGGGCAGGCGCAGCGCGCAATATCCCTCCCCGCGGCCGGTGAACATCCCCGCGCCGCGCGGCCCTGTTCCATCATAGCCCGGCATGATCGGCTCCTCACTCCCGGCCGCCGCAGCCTTCGATGGCCTCCCGCAGGGTCTCCACCGACAGCTCCGCGCAGTGATGGCTCTTGAAGGGCAGGCCATCGAGCGCGGCGATCAGCTCCTCCGGCGTGATCGCGGCCGCCTCCGCGAGGGACTTCCCCGCGACCATCGTCGTCAGCATATCGCCGCACGCCATCGTGGAGAGACAGCCGTCGGCCCAAAAGCTGGCCTCGACGATGCGATCCTCATCGAGCCGGATGTACATCTCCATCACCTCGCCGCACCAGCCGACCTTGCTGGCCTGTGCATCGGCGCGCTCCATGCGCCGCGCGTTGGTCGGGTGGCGGCCATGTTGGAGGGCTTTCGCCGAGAAGGCGAAGGGGCGCAGCTCGATGACATCGTGCGGCGTCCTCTCCGGATCAAGTTCGTTCTGCTTGTTCATCTGTTCAGGCTTCTGCTGACTCCGCCATCTCTTCCAGCAGCGCGTTCAGCGCGTCGCTGCCCACGTAGCCCTCCACGCGCATCGCCTGGCGGGTCACGCCCGGCGTCTCCTGCACGGCCCGGCGGATCGCCAGCGCCAGCGGCACGGCCAGCGGGCAGAGCGATGACGACGGGCGGAAGACGTAGCTGACGCGGCCGTGCGCGTCCACGCTCAGCTCCTCGATGAGCCGCATGCGCACGACGTCCACGCCCGTCTCCGGGTCGATCACCTCGGCGAGGCGCGCCAGGAGCGCCTCCCGGAGCTTTTCGGCGTCGTTCATGAACGTTCCCCTTTCGCCGCGTCCTCGACCAGCCGGTCGGCCACGCGCCGCCAGACCTCGGCCAGGGCCAGCGCCGCGGGCGCGGCCGGCCGGTAGGCGGTGACGGGCTGGCCGTGCACCAGCGCCTCGGTCACGGCCGTGTCGAACGGGATGCGGCCGACCAGCGCGACCCCCTCTGCCCGGCAGTAGGCCTCGATCTGCGCCGCGGCCTCCGGGTAGATGTCGGCCTTGTTGATGCAGACCAGGGCCGTCACGCGGAAGTGGGCCGTCATCTCCAGCACGCGCGCCATATCGTGGATGCCGGCCGCGGTGGGCTCGGCCACGATCAGCGCCAGGTCCGCGCCCGATATCGCGGAGATGGCCGGACAGCCGATGCCCGGCGGCCCGTCCACCAGCACGACGTCGCAGCCGTCGTCCAGCGCCAGCAGCCGCGCCTGCTGTTTGACCAGCGTCACCAGCTTGCCGGAGTTCTCCTGCGCCGGCCGCAGCGAGGCATGGAACAGCGGCCCGTAGCGGCTGTCGGAGCGGAACCAGCGGCCGGCCAGTTGCGGCGTCATCTGGATCGCCGCCTCCGGGCACTGGTAGACGCAGGCCGCGCAGCCTTCGCAGGCGATAGGATCGACGGCATAGGCGGTGCGGCCGTCGGCCGGCGGCAGCACCGCGGCGAACCGGCAGACGGCGTAGCAGACGCCGCAGCCCCGACAGAGCTGCGCGTCGATGGTCGCGACCGCGCCGCTGACAAAGTCGTGCGCCTCCAGCGGCCGGGGGCCGAGCACCAGGTCGAGGTTGGCCGCATCGACATCGGCGTCGGCGAGCACCGCGCGCAGCCGCGGCGCGCCCTCTGCGGCCAGATGCGCGAACGCGGCCGCGACGACGGTCTTGCCGGTGCCGCCTTTGCCGCTCAAAAAGACCAGTTGTTTCACCCGCTGTCACCCTTCCTGGCGGCCGGCCGGGCCGCCTGTTCGACGATTGCGGCGAACAGAGACCGGAGGCGCGGCGCATACTCGGGATGGATCTCGACCAGCGTGCGGCCCTGCGCAACGCCCTCGGCGATGGCGCGCTCGAACGGGATGCGCAGCAGCACCGGCAGCCCCGCGTCCGCGCAGAAGGCGTCGACCGCGGCGTCGCCGATGCCGTCGCGGTTGATGACGACCCCGGCCGGGATCCCCAGCTCGGCAGCCACGTCCGCGGCCAGGCGCAGGTCGTGCAGCCCGAAGGGGGTCGGCTCGGTGACGAACAGCAGATAGTCGGCCCCGCGCACGGTCTCCACGACCGGGCACGAGGCCCCCGGCGGCGCATCGAGGATGGCCGTGCGGCCCGCGGCCGAATGCGCGGCCAGCCCCCACTGTTTGAGCTGGCGGATGATCGGCACGGCCATCGGCTCGCCCACGTTCAGCACCCCGCGCGCAAAGGGGATGTCGCCGGCCGCCGCGCCCGCCTCGAGCACGCCGATGACGTGCGGCTCCTCGCTGATCGCGTCCTCCGGGCAGACCAGGGTGCAACTGCCGCAGCCGTGACAGAGCTGCGGGAAGACCAGCGTGCGCCTGCCCAACACGACGATGGCGTGGTACTGGCACACTTCGGCGCATCTGCCGCACGCGGTGCATTTCGCCGCATCCACGCGCGGGATCTGGATGGCGACGTCCTCGCGGCGCTCGAAGTTCGGCCTGAGAAACAGGTGCGCGTTGGGCCCCTCGACGTCGCAGTCCAGGAAGGCCGGGGGCAGCCCCTGCGCGTCGGCCGCCAGGCTCAGCGCCAGGCTGACCGCCACCGTGGTCTTCCCCGTGCCGCCCTTGCCGCTGGCGACCGCGATGCGCAGGGGCGGAGTCGCCCCGCCCCTGGCTTCAGCCGCCCCTGCCGCCATGATGTCCTGCCCCGGTCGGCGCGCGGACCTCTTGCAGCTTGCCTCCCACATAGTTGGCGACCGCCTCGCTGACGGTCTGGCTTGCGCCGAGCAGATACATCTTGACCTCGCCGGCCGCCAGCGCGATGTAGGCGTTCGGGCCGAAGTCGCCGCTGATGACCGCGCCGGCGGCCTGCTGCGCCACGAACTGGGCCGCCTGCGTGCCGGCGCCGCCGGCCGCGTTCACGGCCTCGTTCTTGTGGGCCTGCCATTGCATGGTGTCGGTGTCGACCACGACGAAGTAAGCGCCGCGGCCGAACCGGGGATCGACGGGCGCTTCCAGGCCGGGCGCGGTGGCTGTGATGATGAGCTTCATCTGGCTGTGACCTCTATTCTTTGATCATGAGCGTGCCGCATTTCGGGCACGCGATGTCCATACAGCGTTGGCCGATCCGGTGAGGTTCCCGGTGGCCGCATTGCGGGCAGAGACAGTTGCCGCCGGGCCCGGAGCCGGGCTTCGTGCCGCGGCCGCCGCCTCTGCCGGGGCCTCCTCTGCGGCCCCCGCGCAGCAATCGGCTGAACATATTTGCCTCCTTGGGGGCGGCGCGGCCCCATTGCCCCGCCGCCCCATCTCGCCGGGCGCTACGGCTGTGAGCTCTCGCCCCCGAGCGCCTCGATGCGCCGCTGGATGGCCTCCAGTTGCTGGGCCAGCCAGTTGGCCTGCGTCCGCAGCTCCATCACTTCCTGGTCGGGCGTGGGCTGCACGGCCGGCGGGACGCCCCCGCGAGCCCAGAACGGCAGGCCGGTCGCGTAGAACATGTTGCGCCAGCCGCGGCCGCCGGCGCGATAGCCCCCCCTGCCGAACCCCGGCGCTGCCTGAGCATAGCCGGGCCGATCATAGCCGGCGCACCAGCCGGCCCCGCGGCCGGTCATCGGGCCGGCCCCCAGCGGTCCTGTGCGATCTCCGCGTGGCATGTTTCCCTCCTGAATCCTGTACTTTCCATGGGATCGAGCGGCAGCTACCTGCCCTCTGCGTGTCCATGATCGTGGCCGTGGCCGTGCGCCACGCTCTCGCTGCACGGGGCCCAGCCGCCCAGCGCGCCGTCGTGCAGATGCGCCAGCGCCTGGCGCACCGCGCCGGACGCGCCGGTGACCGGCCGGATGCCGTACTGCTGGAAGAACGCGGCCGCGCGGCCGCCCATTCCGCCGGTCAGCATGACCTCCGCGCCCTGGCTGTGGACGAAGGCCGGGACCTGGCCCGGCTCATGGTTCGGAAAGAACGGGTTGGCGACGACCTGCACCGCCTGGATGCAGTCGCCCTCCACGTCCACCAGGGTGAAGAACGGGCAGCGCCCGAAGTGCTCTGCGACCGGCGCGTCGAGGCCGGCGTTGGTCTGAGACGATACCGCGATGCGCATAAAAGTCCTCCGTCGGGTGAGATTCCGAAAGCTGCTCTGGCCTGCCGCCCCCTCGGCCCGCCGTCGGGAGAGGGAGATGGGGGGGTGAGGTCGGGCGCTCAGCAGGTTCTCGGATACACTTATGATCGGCCGCGGCCGCGGCGAAAGCGATAGCCGCCGCGATCGGCTGGCGGCAGCGGGGCCGCGGCGTCCGGCGTCAGGCCGACCGGCTGCACTGTCCGGCTGCGCGCCGCCTGCCAGGCCGCCAGGATCTCCGGCAGCAGCTCGCGTGCGGCCCAGATCAGCGCCGCGCCCGCCAGCGGCCAGAGGCGGCTGAGCCGCGGCGCGGCCGGCAGCACCTCGCCGCGCGGCCGGGCCGCGGGCACGAGGGCAGTTTCGTCTTCCTGAGACATGGTCATCCTCCTCAGGGCGTGTCCGAAAAGCCCGAAACTGGCGGTTGAAACCGCTGCCACGTCTACCAAGTCTCCCTGCGGAGACTTTCGGGCTTGAGTCTGCGCAGGCAGACTTTGCAATGGTGGCCGTGACTTTAGTCGCCGGGAAACTTTTTAAACAGTCTCTCAGGGCGTGTCTGAGCCGGCCCGGTCGCCGTCTTGTCGCGCATAGGCCGCGATGAACTGTTCGAGCTCGTCGCGCGTCGAGCGCAAGTCGTTGACCCAGGCCGCCAGATATCCTTCGCCGTCCGCGGTGACGGTGTAGACCCGCCGCGGCGGGCCGGAGCCGGCGGTGTCCCAACAGGAGCTGACCCAGCCGGATTCTTCCATCTCGCGCAGCACGCGATACACCACGCTCGCATCCACCGAGCCGGGCGCAAAGCCGAACTGGCCCAGCGCCTCCAGCAGGTTGTATCCGTGGGAGGCGTCCCCGCGCAGCAGCAGCAGCAGGCATGGCTCCAGGAAGCGGTTGATGCGCCGCGGGCAAGCGCCGCCTCGGAAGCCGTGCCCAGGCCCCCCGCGTCCCGCTCCTCGTCCGGGTCCCCGTCCTCTTGGCATGTTCGACACCTCGCAGTCCTTCGCAATCTATGTCGATACTATCACTATATGTGCAGATTGTCAATAGGTGCAAATATGGAATAAAGATGAAACTGCGTTATTGGATCGAATCGGCGGGGTTTCGCCGGCTGCGGGGTTGACAGGGGCGGCGGGCGGACTATAATCCGGCCACGCCGTGCAAGAATCTATCGAAAGCCCGCTGGCTCGGTCGGAGACCGGCCAGAGCAAGCCTCGGATAGGTTTCAAGCTTACGGCTATTAAGAACCGCGCGCCCGACCCTTCGCCCGGCGGCTGCACGCCGATGCAGGGGCGGATCCTTACCTCAGCGGACAGGCGTCATGAGCGAACTCCGATTCACGTCGGCACAACTGACCCGTTGTGCGACCCGCATCCTCGCAGCGGCCCGCGTGCCGCCGGACGTGGCCCGCCAGGTGGCCGGCTCGCTGGTCGGGGCCAATCTGGCCGGCCACGACTCGCACGGCGTCATCCGCCTGCTCCAGTACGTGCGCGCGGTCGAGAAGGGGGAGATCGACCCGCACGCGGAGATCGAGGTGGTGCACGAGTCGGCCACCACCGCGCTGCTCGACGCGCACTGGGCGTTCGGCCAGGTGGCCGCGCGGCGGGCGATGGAGCTGGCGATCGCAAAGGCCGAGGCGCACGACCTCGCCGCGGTCGGCCTGCGCAACTCGGCGCACATTGGCCGGCTCGGCGAGTATGCGCTGCTGGCCGCGGAGCGGGGCCTGATCGGCTTCCTGACCTGCAACGCATCGCAGTTCGTCGCGCCGTTCGGCGGGCTGGATCGGGTCTTCGGCACCAACCCCTTTGCGTATGCGTTCCCGACCGGCGGCCAGCCGCTGCTGGTGGATTTTGCGACGACCCCCGCGGCCGAGGGCAAGCTGCGCGTCGCGCTGGCGAAGGGCCAGCCGATCCCCGAGGGCTGGATCCTCGACCGGAACCGCCAGCCGACGACGAACCCGGCGGACTTCTACGACGGCGGGGTGATCCTGCCGCTGGGCGGCTACAAGGGGTACGGGCTGTTGCTGGTGGCGGATCTGCTGGGCGGCGCGCTCACCGGGCACGGCTGCACCGCGCTGCCCGAACACACCACGGGCAACGGCGTCTTCCTGATGGCGATCCGGGTCGAGGCCTTCCTGCCGCTGGCCGAGCTGACCGACACCGCGGATCGTTTGTTTGCGCTGGTCAAGTCCGGCAGCCGCGCGCCGGGCTGCGAGGAGATCCTGATCCCGGGTGAGCCGGAGTTCCGGGCGCAGGCGCAGCGCGAGCGAGAGGGCATCGCGCTGCCCGCGGAGACCTGGCGCGGGCTGGCCGCGCTCGCCGCGGAGCATGGCGTGAGCGAGGAGGAGCTGCTCGCCTGACGTTCCCCGGCGACTATTGTTCTGGCCGGTCTCCGACCGAGCCAGGGGCACGGTCAGAGACCGGCCCCAGCCGATTTCCGACCGAGCCAGGGGCACGGTCAGAGACCGGCCCCAGCCGATTTCCGACCGGGCCAGGGGCACGGTCAGAGACCGGCCCCAGCCGGTTTCCGGATAGACGCTGAGGTTCCCCGGCGGGTTCAGCCGTCCGAGATGGGCCGGATGGCGACGCGTGCCCGCGCGGCCTCGACCGCGGCGAGGGAGGGCAGCCCGGACCCGATGCGGCCGATGGCCGCGACCGAGAAGGCCGTCGCCAGCCGGGCGCATTCGGCCAGCGGCAGGCCGGCCAGCTTGCCGGCGACGATCCCCGCGACCATCGCATCGCCCGCGCCCACCGTGCTCTGGACCTCCACCGCGGGCGGCGTGGCCCAGATGGCCTCCACGCCCTCGATGAAGACGGCGCCCGCCTTCCCCATCGACACGACCACGCTCGCGATGCCGTGACGCTGCATGAGCACGCGCGCGACCCTGACGATGTCCGCGGCGGTCGCCGGCCTTTCGGCGACCAGCTCGGCCAGCTCGTCGATGTTGGGCTTGATGAGCCACGGCCCCGCGAGGACGGCCTGGCGGAGGGCCTCCCCGCTGGTGTCGAGCACGACCTTCGGCGCGCGCCCCGCGGGCGCGCCGGCCAGCAGGCGGATCATCTGCGCATAGATCTCCGCGGACACCCCGGCCGGGATGCTGCCCGACAGCACGAACCACTCGTGCTCGGTGGCCAGCTCGCCGAGGATGGCGAAGAGGCGCGCGATGTCGGCCGGCTCGGGCGTCTGGCCGGGGAAGTTGATGTCGGTGGTCTGGCGCAGGGCCGTGTCGGCGATCTTCACGCCGATGCGCGTCGCGCCCGCGATGCGCACGCAGCGATCCACGATGCCCTTCTCGCTGAACAGGCGGCGGAAGAGCTCGTCGTTGGCGCGGCCGAGAATGCCGGTGGCCGTGGCGTGCTCGCCGAAGTCGGCCAGGAACGCCGCGACGTTGATCCCCTTGCCGCCCGCATGCATCTGCGATTCCCGGACCCGGTTGACCGCCCCCGCGGTGAAGTTGGGGATGGAGATGGTCTGGTCGATGGCCGGGTTGATGGTGACCGTGACGACCCTGTTCGCCTGGCTCATATCTCGCTGTCCGGCTTCCGGCTCCAAGCGGCCCCTCACCCGTGCGCGCGCCAGCGGCACTCCTCCAGCGCCAGGTGGTCGAAGCGGGCGGTGAACGACGATTCCAGCGGGCTGCACGCATACAGCCCGAAGCGCACCGGCTGCTCCGGCGCCGCGGGCGGGTCGAGCCGGCCCATCTCCGCGGTGGTCTCGCCCAGGCGATGCAGGTGGAAGATGCGCATCTGGCGGAAGTCCGCGCCGTCGGGCGACGCCTCGACCAGGAAGTCGGGCCCGCGGCGGCTCAGACGATACCACATGGCCGTCGGCATGGCGATGTCGGTCGTGGCCCAGTCGGAGTAGCCCAGGTTCGTGACCACGCTGCCCAGCCGCGCCAGCGTCTCATCCTCGGCCTCGGCGGAGGCCTTGAACCAGTTGTCGCTGTCGAGATAGATGATGAGGCCGCACTGGTCGTACCGGCTGCGATAGGCGAACGAGGCGCGCGCGGTGAAGGTGAAGTTCTCGGCGCTCGTCAGCAGCAGGGCCGGCGCATTGTCGTTGCGGAAGCCGTAGTAGCTCCGCTGCCAGAAGTCGGTGCCGGGGTCGGTGGTGATCGTGACCGAGTGTTCCGTGACCTCGTAGGACCTCGGGGGATAGAGCCATTCGGCGCTGGACAGGTCGAGCTTCATACACCCTCGCTTATGGAATGCGCTAGATAGGCGAAGACCCGATCCAGGGTCTCGCTGAATCGGCTGGACGTGTCGAAGTAGGGCAGCCCGTGGGCGGCGCACTCCGCCTCCAGGTAGCGGCTGAACTCGATCATCCTGCCGATGATGCTCGCCAACTGTGCGTCCGAATACTCGTCCGGCCAGTTGTTGGGCAGGTGGGCGTAGGCCCGGATATCGCGCACCTTCTGTTCCGGCGCGATGGTCGTGTAGCCGAGGAAGCACGCCCGGATCTGCGTCGGATAGGCCTGCTGAAGCGCGGCAACGTGCTTCGGCAGCAGTTCGCCCT
The DNA here is from genome assembly GCA_002068935.1 of Chloroflexi bacterium ADurb.Bin325. GTDB lineage: Bacteria > Chloroflexota > Anaerolineae > CG2-30-64-16 > CG2-30-64-16 > MWBF01. The sequence continues at coordinate 17,086 of MWBF01000011.1, read as the reverse complement.
CGAAGAGATAGTCCACGTCGTCATTCAGGATGCTGGCGCTCATCTCGCGCACGAGCGGCCACAGCCGCTCTCCGACGACCAGGCCGCCCGCGTCCGGGTCAATCTCGTATTCCGGCGCGCCGCGCGCCAGGCCCATCTTGAGCACGTCGAGGCTCAGGTAGGGCATTCGTCGTTCCACGAGCAGCCGTCTGGCGAGGATCCCCTTGCCCGTCCGGGCTGCGCCGCCAATGAAGATAAGCATGGAGCCAGTTTAGCCCGGTCTCGCCGCGGGGTCAAGTCGGCGGCGGGAGCGCGGGAGCCGGGAGCGGAGGCGTCCTTCGACTGGCCTTGAACCAGTTTGTAGTAGGCGCTTGAGCGCCCCGCGTTCGATACGGCGCTGAAGCGCCCACTACGAACCTCGCGCGCGCCAGGGGGCACGGCCCTGCTCCTTCGACTGGCCTTGCGCCGTCGGCGGCGTTGGGCCGTCCACCCGCTCAGGATGCGCGCCTATGCTTGTTTGTAGTAGACGCTTGAGCGCCCCGCGTTCGATAAGGCGCTGAAGCGCCCACTACGAACCTCGCGCTTGCCAGGGGGCGCGGCCTCGCTCCTTCGACTGGCCGTGCGCCGGTTTGTAGTAGGCGCTTGAACGCCCCGCGTTCGATACGGCGCTGAAGCGCCCACTACGAACCTCGCGCGCGCCAGGGGCGGCGTCGGGGGCGCGAATCTCGCTTTGTACTTTTGCACACCCTATGGTATCCTTCTCGCGGTATCATCACGTAGTCAGTTCTCATCCCTCTCCTTGAGGCTGCTTCATTGACCATCTGTATATCTCGTGCGGCGGCGCGGCCGCGCCTGATCGAGCCCGGCCAGCCGCCGACGGCTGCGCCCCATATGCCCCCCAATCCCGCCGCGTCCAACGGCCGGATGCCGCGCGGCGGCCCGTTCCGCAACTTCGAGCGCCCCGATACGGTCACCTTCTTCCTGACCGCCCCCTTCAAGCCCGCGGTCCATCTCGCCGGCGACTTCAACGGCTGGAACCCGCGCGCGACGCCCATGCAGACCGACTGTCAGGGCCACTTCTGGGTGACGCTGCCGCTGACGGGGCGGGTGGAATATCGGTTTGTGGTGACGATGGATCAGTCCGGCCAGCAGGTGTGGGTGGCCGACCCATATGCGCGCGAGATCCTCTGGGATCGCCGAGGGCCTAAGGCGGTTTTCTCGACCGCGCCGGAGTTTGTGTGGGACGAGGCCGGCTGGCAGCGCCCGCCCCTGCGCGATCTCGTCATCTACGAGATCTCGGTGCGCGACTTTGCGGGCGAGAAGCGCAACTTCGGCGAGCGCTTCGGGACGTTCGCCGGCATCCAGGCCCGGCTGGATCACCTGCAAGCGCTCGGCGTCAACGCGCTGGAGCTGATGCCGATCAGCGAGTTCCCCGGCGACAGCTCGTGGGGCTATAACCCGATCTTTTACATGGCCCCGAAGCATCTCTACGGCGCGCCGAACGAGCTGAAGGCGCTGATCAACGCCGCCCATCGGCGGGGCATCGCCGTCATCCTGGACATGGTGTTCAACCACGCCTGGGGCGATCACCCCTATTATCGGATGTATCCGCCGCTCTTCGGCCCGGACGGCGAGAAGCTGCCCCATCTCAACCCCTTCTTCCATCATCACAACAACGGCCACGCCAACAGTTGGGGCGGGCTCGACTGGGATCACGCGTCGCCCTACACGACCGCCTACATGCAGGATGTCGTGCGCTTCTGGCTGGAAGAATATCATGTGGACGGCTTCCGGTTCGACTGGCTGGGCGGCGTCGAGTATGACCCCTGGCAGCCGCACAAGGACGGGTTCGACCCCTTCACCGGCATCGGCCCGATCGCCAGGACCGCGCGCGAGACCGCGCCAACGTGTTATCAGATCGGCGAGTACTGGCCCATCAACGGCACGAACCCGGCCAAGACCGCCGCGCGCCTCGTCGAGCAGACCGAGATCGACGCGGTCTGGAACGGCGCCTTCCACCATACGCTGGAGAACTGCCTGACACAGATGTGGCAGTGGGAGCTGCAAAACCTTCAGCACGCGTTGGGCGGCTTCCGCGCGGAAGGGTTCGGGCGCGCGGATCAGGTGATCAACTACGTGGTCAGCCACGACGAGCGGCGGCCCGAACACGAGATCCAGTTTTGGGGCGCGCATATCGAGCTGGCCGACCCCGCGGAGGCCGCGCGCTATCCCACGCGCTGGACGCTGGCGCTGGAGAAGGCCCGGCTCGGCCTGGCCGCGCTGCTGACCTCGCCCGGCGTGCCGATGCTGCTGGCCGGGCAGGAGTTCGGCGAGGACAGCCCGCGCACGATCGAGTTCTGGCCGTTGGACTGGAAGAAGCTGGATCGCTACGAGGGCCAGCGCCAGTTCAAGTATTACCAGCGGCTCATCCGCCTGCGCCACGAGCATCCGGCGCTGCGCTCGGATCATATCGAGTATTACTGGGACGATTTCCCGCGCACGCGCGTGCTGCGCTACAAACGCTGGGACGACGCCGGGGATGTGGCGGTCATCGCGCTCAACTTCGACAACGCGCGCCAGGAGACCGGGCTGGGCTTCCCGCACGATGGCCTCTGGCGCGAGGTCGTCTCCAATCGGCTCTACCGCATCACGGGCCACTGGCGCGACCTGCTGCTGCCGGCGTGGAGCGCGCGGATCTTCGTGCCGGCGGGTTAGCGCCTGTCCGGAAGCTCGCGCTGGCCGGCCTCTGACCCCGGGGGCGGCTATTTGGACAGGATTGACAGGATTTTCGGATCGGTTCCTGGTTCGGCGGCGATCCCGCCCTCGGCCGGGTCGAGAATCGCTGTTAGTTCCATAACGCGCTTGACGTCGCATGGGGGGCCGGGTATAATCAGCCCGGCACTCCACAGTGCAAGCCAGAACAAACCATAATCACATTTCATCGAATGCACATGCATTCCCTGAAGGAGATCGTCGGATGGCTGAGGAAAAGTTGGTGCACAGCGAAGAAGCAGGCGGCGCGGAAGCGGTCAGCAGCGAGGAATTGGGACGACGCAAGTTTCTGGGCGGCATCATCGGCATCGTCGCGGGCGCGGTGGCGTTCATCGTCGGGCTGCCCGCCATCGGCTATCTCATCTCTCCCGGCGTCAAGCGGCAGACCCAGGAGCAGTGGCTCACGCTGGGCCCGGTCGACAGCATCAAGCCCGGCCTGCCGACCGGCTTCCCGTTCTCACGGCGCGTCAAGGACGGCTGGGTCGAGTCCACGCAGACGGGCGTCGCCTTTGCGGTGACGGACGACAACCAGAATATCCAGGTCTTCTCCAACGTGTGCACCCATCTGAACTGCCGGGTGAACTGGGACGAGGGCCGCGATGGGTTCTTCTGCCCCTGCCATGACGGCCTGTTCGGGCTGCACGGCGAGGTCATCTCCGGGCCGCCGCCGCGGCCGCTGGATCAATTCCAGACCAAGATCGAAAACGGACAGCTATCTATCCTGTTGGAGGCATAGCGTGGCGAAAACTCCCGCTCCGGGCCCGGGGCTCGGCCAGGCCATCTTCGCCTGGCTGGATGAGCGCGCGGGCCTCAGCACGATCTGGAAGACCGTCTTCGCGCGCGCCGTGCCCGAGACCAACTGGTTCTACACGCTCGGCAGCGCCAGCGCCATCCTGGCGCTGCTCCAGGTCATCACCGGCATGCTCCTGACCATCTACTATGTGCCCTCGCCGGATCACGCCTACGAATCGATCGACTATATCATGAACGAGGTCACGTTCGGCTGGCTGATACGCGGCATGCATCACTGGGGCGCGACGCTCATGGTGCTGGTCGTCTTCCTGCACATGCTGAAGGCCTTCTTCGTCGGCGCGTACAAATGGCCGCGCGAGCTGACCTGGATCACCGGCGGCCTGCTGCTCCTGATCGTCCTGGTGCTCGGCTTCAGCGGCTATCTGCTGCCCTGGAATCAGCGGGCCTACTGGGCGACGTCGGTGGGCACGGCCATCATCGGCGCGGTGCCGGGCATCGGGCCGACCCTGACGCAGATCGCGCGCGGCGGCACCGAGATCGGCGCGGTCACGCTCATCCGCTTCTATGGCCTGCACATCTGGTGGATGCCGATCGCGCTGTTGAGCCTGATCGGCGTGCATCTGTACCTGGTCATCAGGATCGGCATCACGCATCCGCCGGAGCGAGACGAGTAGATCAGTAACCAGTAACGAGTAATGGATTATTCGGGCCGATTTTTACTCATTTTTCATTACTCATTACTCCAGCGAGGTCCCATGAACGACGCCGAAAAACAGGCATACCTTGCCAAATATAAAGAGAAGAAGGCCAGCGGCGAGCTGTTCTTCCCGCACTCGATCGGCAAGGATGCCGTCGTGTCGCTCTTCATCTTTATCGTGTTAATATCGCTCGCCACCTTCGCGGGCGTGCCCGCGGAGCCGCCGGCCAACCCGTCGGACTCATCCTATGTCCCGCGGCCGGAGTGGTATTTCCTGTGGATGTTCCAGCTCCTGAAATACTTCCCCGGCAAGCTCGAGGGCGTGGCGATCATGGGGCTGGGCCTACTGATCGCGGTCGGGCTGTTCGGCCTGCCCTTCTTCGACCGGAGCGCCCGGCGGCATCCGCGCAACCGGCCGGTCGCCAGCCTGGCGATGATCGCGATCGTCCTGGTCATCGTGGCCCTCTCGATCCAGGCCGTCGTGACGACCCCGCCCCAGGCCGAGGCGCTCGTCGTGACCGGCAGCGATGAGGCCAAGATCGCCGCGGGCGAGAAGCTTTTCATCGAGTACTGCGCGGTCTGCCACGGCGAGGTCGGCGAGGGCGCGGAGATCGAGGGTCAGCCGGGCGAGTTCACCAACCCGCTCAACGATCAGGACTTCCTGACCACGCACACGGACGACAACATCTTCAACGTGATCGACTACGGGTGGGACTCGTTGGGCATGCCGCCGTTCGGGCTGCGTTACGGCGGCGCGCTGACCGATCCTGATAGCCGGGCCGTCGTCGCCTTCATCCGCTCCTGGTACGTGGTGGAGGACGAGACCGGCGCCGAGAACCTGGCCCAGGTCGAGACGCCGAGCTTCAACCAGCACGTGAAGCCGATCTTCGACAAGCGCTGCGCGAGCTGCCACGGCCGCCGCGCCAAGGGCGGCTACAGCGTCGAGACGTATGAGCAGACGATGACCTCCGGCGACAACGCGCCGGTCATCATCGCGGGCGACGCCGCAAACAGCATTCTCGTGCAGATGTTGCGCGGGATCTCGACGCCCGCCGGCGGGCAGATGCCGCCCGGCCGGCCGCTCAGCGCAGACCAGATCAACCTGATCGAACGCTGGATCAACCAGGGCGCGCAGAACAACTGAGGGGGAAGCATGAGCAAAATTGCACGGGTGTCGCTGCCCAATGCGGTGGCGTATCGCGGCGGACAGCCGATGATTGCCTGGCTGCTCCACCGCATCAGCGCCATCGGCATCGTGGTCTTCGTGTCCATGCACATCTGGGCTGCGTTCTTCTTGTACGCCGTGGCGGGCACGACCGGCGGCGTCGCGGAGGCGCTGACCGAGTTTTACGAGGCCCTGCCCATGCAGGTGTTCGTGCTCTTCTGCATACTCTATCACGCAATCAACGGCCTGCGCATCGTCATCCTGGATATGTGGCCCTCGCTCTATCGCTACAACCGGGAGGCTATGTGGGTGCAATGGGCGATCTTCCTGCCGTTGTTCCTGTTGCCTGCTGCGCTGATGATCCTGGGCGGGTCTTGAGGAGGCTGTGATGGCGATGACCGATGCGGTGCTGCGCCGCGAGCGGACGGGCAGCAAGTTCGAAACGTACATGTGGTTCTTCACGCGCGTCTCCGGCATCCTGTTTCTGCTGATGGGCGCGTTCAACATCATCTACGCCAACCTGGCCGGCGGGCAGGGCAACATGGACGTCGGCGCGCAGATGCGCTGGGCCTTCTTCCCCATCTCGTTCCACGTCGAATCCAGCGCGGTCGAGGTGACGCCCAACTTCTCCAACCCCTTCTGGCAGGTGTACAGTTTTCTGCTCCTGGCGTTCACCGCCACCCACGGGTATAACGGCATCCGCGTGATCTTGCAGGATTACGTCCGCTATCCGCTGCTGCTGGCGTGGCTGAAGGCGCTGCTGTTCCTGCTGTGGGCCGGGCTGATCCTGGCCTCCATCTTCCTGATCTTCGTGTTCGCGGGCTGACGCCGGCGCCGCGCCCGGCCGGCCGGGCGCGCGATCGCGGGCGATCTGGCGCGCGTTGAAAGGAGCTGATAGCCGATATGGTGCATCATTTTGACGTGATCGTCGTCGGCGCTGGCGGCGCTGGGCTGATGGCCGCGCTCTATGCGTCTCGCGGCGCAAAGACTGCCGTCATCAGCAAGCTGTATCCCACCCGCTCGCATACGGGCGCGGCCCAGGGCGGCATCGGCGCGGCGCTCGGCAATATGGAAGAAGATCACGCTGAGTGGCACATCTTCGACACCATCAAAGGCTCGGACTATCTGGCGGACCAGGACGCCGTCGAGATCCTATGTCACGGCGCCATCGAGATGGTCTACGAGCTTGAGCATATGGGGCTGCCGTTCGACCGCACGCCGGAAGGGCGCATTGCGCAGCGCCCCTTCGGCGGCCATACGAACAACGAGACCAAGCAGCCCGTCCGCCGGGCGTGCCATGCCGCGGATCGCACGGGCCACATGATCCTGCAAACGGTCTATCAGCAGTGCATCAAGAACAGCGTCACCTTTTTCGACGAGTACCAGGTGCTCGACCTCGTGGTGAACGCGCAGGGGCAGGTCGCCGGCGTGGTCGCCATCCACATCGACAGCGGCGAGATCCACACCTTTCACGCGAAGGCAACCGTCTTTGCGACGGGCGGCTTCGGGCGCATCTGGAAGATCACGTCGAACGCATACGCCCTGACCGGCGACGGCGTGGCCGTGGCCTATCGCCGCGGGGTCCCGCTGGAGGACATGGAGTTCTACCAGTTCCACCCGACCGGCATCCTCAACCTCGGCATCCTGCTGACGGAGGGCGTGCGCGGGGAGGGCGGCGTGCTGATCAACGGGCAGGGCGAGCGGTTCATGCCGAAGTATGCGCCGACGGTCAAGGATCTGGCGTCGCGCGACGTGGTGTCGCGGGCCATCTACCAGGAGATCCGGGCGGGCCGCGGGATCGACGGCAAGGACTACGTCTATCTCGATGTGCGGCCCGAGACGGTCAACAAGTATTTCGAGGAAGACGGCATCAAGAACCCGGACGGCACGCCGCGACGGCTGACCGCGACCATGATCCGCCAGAAGCTGCCGGATATCTCGGACTTCTGCAAGACCTATCTCCAGATCGACCCGGTCAAGCAGCCGATGGCGATCCAGCCGACCGCGCACTATGCGATGGGCGGCATCCCGACCGACAACGATGGCCGGGTAGTGATCGACAGCCAGAACACGCCCATGCCCGGCCTCTTTGCCGCGGGCGAGTGCGCGTGCGTGTCGGTGCACGGCGCGAACCGCCTGGGCACGAACTCGCTGGTGGACATCCTCGTGTTCGGCCAGCGGGCCGGCGTCCATGCGGCGCAGTATGCCAACGGCGTCGATTGGCCCGACCTGCCCGCCGACTGCGAGACGACCGCCCGGACCGAGCTCGAAACCCTGCGCAAAAGCGCCGGCCATGAGTCGGTGGCCGACATCCGGCGCGAGATGCGCGAGGTGATGATGGAGGACGTCGGCGTGTATCGGACCGCGGAGCGGCTGGAGCTGGCGCTCAGCCGGCTCGACCAGCTCAAGGAGCGCTATCGCAACATCGTCATCATGGACAAAGGCAAGCGCTGGAACACCGAGCTGCTCGAGGCCTGGGAGCTGGGCTGCATGTTGGATCTGGCCCAGGTGACGGCGACCGCCGCGCTGGCGCGGCAGGAGAGCCGGGGCGGCCACTACCGCGAGGACTTTCCCGAACGGGACGACGTGCGGTGGCTCAAGCATTCGCTGGCGCACCGCGCCGCGGATGGCGCGATCGAGATGGATACAAAGCCCGTGAAGCTCGGCCGCTATACACCGGCCAAGCGGGTCTATTGATTGGGGGACGCGATGAGAGTACGGGTCAAAATCCGTCGTTTCAACCCGGAGCAGGATCGCCGGCCCTACTGGGCGACCTACACGGTGGATGCGGAGCCGACCGATCGGGTGCTGGATCTGCTCGTGCAGATCAAGAGCTATCAGGACGGCACGCTGACGTTCCGGCGCTCCTGCGCGCACGGCGTCTGCGGCTCCGACGCCGTCGTCATCAACGGGCGCAACCGGCTGGCGTGCAAGGAGCTGGTGCAGGATGTCGGCCGGAGCATCCAGATCGAGGCGCTGCGCGGGCTGCCCGTCATCAAGGATCTGGTGGTGGACATGGAGCCGTTCTTCCGGCAGTATCGCTCCATCCTGCCGTTCCTCATCAACGACGAGCCCGCGCCCTACGATGAGCGGCTGCAAAGCCCGGAGGCGCGCGCCCGGTACGATGACACGACGAAGTGCATCCTGTGCGCGGCCTGCACGACCTCATGTCCGAGCTACTGGGCCAGCTCCGACTATGTCGGGCCGGCGGCCATCGTCCAGGCGCACCGCTTCATCTTCGACGACCGCGACCGTGGCGCGCAGGCCCGCCTGGCGATCCTGGCCGAGGGGACCGGCGTCTGGCGCTGCCACACGATCTACAACTGCACCGAGGCCTGCCCGCGCGGCATTCAGGTCACGCAGGCCATCGGCGAGGTAAAGAAGGCCATCACGACCGGCGAGATCCGTTAGCCGCCGGCGCGCGCGTCCCCTGTCCCGGCGCGACCTTTCTCGCTGCCGGGGCGGGGGACGTGCGCTTTTAAAAGGCTGTCTAAAAAGTTCCCCGGCGACTGCACGGCCGCCATTGCGCTGTCCGCGCACTCGAGAGTCTCCGCAGGGAGACCTGGTAGGTGTGGCAGCGGTCTCAACCGCCCGGAACGCGCTTTTTAAACGGACTCTAAATGATCATTCAGTCCGCCGGCGCCTGCCGGCCGCGGAGCATATCGACGTAGCGGATGCCCAGGTAGGCCAGGCCCTCGTCAATCCCGTGAATCCTGTCAATCCTGTCCAAAAAGCGCCCCTGGCTCGGTCGGAGACCGGCCAGAGCGGGTTTGCCGGATCGACGCTGAGTCAAATCTCGTCAATCCCGTGAATCCTGTCAATCCTGTCCAAAAAGCGCCCCTGGCTCGATCGGAGACCGGCCAGAGCGGATCTCGGGCTGACCCTAAGTTACTACAATCCGGGGCGATTGACAAGCCCCAGGCCGAATGCTATAGTGCGGGCGTGGCCCACACATCCGTCGCCCCGGGGCCATGCGCGGCCGTTTCATCGCAGAGGAGAAAGCATGACTCGTTCCTTCATCAAGGCCGGCGTCTTCGGCGGGATCGCCATGCTGGCGCTGAACCTTCTCGGCCTCATCCCGCTGATCAGCCTGTGCGTGCTGCCGCTGAGCCTGGTCGCATACGCCGCGACCGGCGCGCTGGCCGCATCCTGGATGCCGCCGCCCCGCACGTCAGGCGCCGCGGCGGGCCAGGGCGCGCTCGCCGGCCTGATCACCGGCCTCATCGCGGGCCTCTTGCAGGCGGCGCTGACGCCGGTCAGCTTCGCCCTGGCCGGCGGCGCCCAGACCCTGCTCAGCCAACTGCCGGCGGAAAGCCTGCAACAGTTCGAGGAGCTGGGGATCAACCCGGAGGCGGTCTTCGGGCCGGGCGTCTTTGCCGCGTTTGCGCTGGTCTGCTGCCTGCCGCTGACGTTGCTGCTCGGGGCCGGGCTGGGCGCGCTGGGCGGCGTGATCTATGCGGCGGTGCGGTCGGAGAACATGGGATGAGACAGGGGGCGGAACCCGGGCCTCGGCCGAAGCCGCGCTTCGCCTGGGGCGTCCGGCTCCCGGACTGATGCTATGTGCGCTCGCGCGATCCTGCACGTCGATCTCGACGCTTTTTTTGTGGCGGTGGAGCGGCTCGACAACCCGGCGCTGATCGGCGCGGCGGTGATCGTCGGGGGGCGGCCCGAGGTGCGCGGGGTCGTGGCCTCCGCGTCCTACGAGGCGCGGAAGTACGGCGTCCACTCCGCGATGCCCACGGCCCAGGCGCTGCGCCTCTGCCCGCACGCGATCCTCGTCTCCGGCCACCGCGGGCGCTACTCCGAGATGTCCGCCCGCGTGATGGCGATCCTGGCGGATTATACGCCTCTCCTCGAGCCCCTCTCCATCGACGAGGCCTTCCTGGATGTCACCGGCACCGAGGCCCACTATGGCCCGCCCGGCCGCCTGGCGCACGCGATCCAGGCGCGCATCCAGGCGGAGCTCGGCCTCTCCGCCTCCTTCGGCGTGGCCACCAACAAGCTCGTCGCCAAGATTGCCAGCGACCTGCACAAGCCGCACGCGGTCACGGTCGTGCCGCCCGGCGAGGAGGCCGCGTTCCTGGCGCCGCTGCCCATCCGCAAGCTGTGGGGCGTGGGCGCGATCACCGCGCGCGAGCTGGAGCGGCTCGGCCTGCAAACCATCGGCGACCTGGCGCGCTGCCCCATCGACGAGCTGCGCCGGCGCTTCGGGGCCAGCGGCGAGGGGCTGTGGCGCGCCGCGCACGGGCTGAACGACAGCCCGGTGACGCCGGAGCACGAGGCCAAGTCGCTCAGCCGCGAGGAGACGTTTGCGCAGGACATCCGCGACAGAAACGTGCTGCGCCGCGAGCTGCTGCGGCTCAGCGATGCGGTCGCGATGCGGCTGCGGCGTCACGGGCTTCAGGCGCGCACGATCGGGCTGAAGCTGCGCTACGGCGATTTCTCGACCCTGACGCGGCAGACGACGCTGGCCGAGCCGACCGACGCCGGCCCGGTCATCTACGAGCACGGGCTGGCGCTGTTCGAGGCCGCGTGGGATCGCCGCGCGGTGCGGCTGCTGGGGATCAGCGGCAGCGGCCTGACGCGCGAGGGCCGCCAGTTGCGCCTGTTCGAGCAGGGAGACCAGCGCCAGGCGCAGCTCGATGCCGCGCTCGACCGTATCCGCGCGCGCTATGGCGAGCGCGCGGTGCAGCGCGCGTCGCTGCTGGAGGAGCCGGAGGAGTTGTGGATCGGGCGGGAGACGGAGTAGGCGGCCTCATGGGCCTCACGGCCTCACCCCCTGCCCCCTCACGGCCTCACCCCCTGCCCCCTCTCCTGACGTGCGAGTCTTCGACCCGCACGTCAGGAGAGGGGGTTGGCGGATGTGGTTGGTCTGATGTCATCGAGCGCGTGGAGGTGAGGACATGGCGCGAGCGGGCCGCGGCGCAACGAGCGCCGATACTGTCCGGCGAGCGCGCGATCTCCGCGGGGCGGAGACGTCCGCGGAACGGCTGCTCTGGGATGCGCTGCGGGACAGGCGGTTGGGCGGGCTGAAGTTTCGCCGCCAGCACCCTTATGCCCATCTGATCCTGGACTTCTTCTGCGTCGAGAAGCTGTGCGCCGTCGAGCTGGATGGAGGAGTCCACGATGATCCGGCGCAGCGCGGCTATGACGAGGCGCGCTCCGCATTTCTGGCCGAACACGGCATCCGCGTCATCCGCATCCGCAACGAGGATGTCCTGTATCGCCTGCCTGACACGTTGCAGCGTCTGCTCGCGCTGATCGCGGATGAACCTCCCCTCTCCTGAGCCGGGCGGACCCGGCTCAGGAGAGGGGCCGGGGGTGAGGCTCTTATTCCGAACAACTGCGGCAGTTGACGGTCGTTACCGCGCCGTCGGAGAGGCCGACGAGGAGCAGCGCGCCGGGGGCCAGCCCTTCGGGCGCCGCGACGCATATCGGCGCAACATCGGGCGCGATCTCGAGGGGCAGCTCCAGCCAGGAGCCGCCGTTGTCCTCGGAAAGATAGAGGCCGCTGTCCATCAAGGCCAGGAGGCGCGGGGGCTCAGGGTAGCCCGGGTCGAGCAGCACCGCGTTGACCGCGCCGGCGGGCAGGCCCGCGACGGGCGTCCAGTTCTTGCCGCGATCGCCGGAGATCCACAGCCCGGCTTCCTCGGTCCCGGCGAGGATGATGCCGTCCTCTTCGTAGTGCGCTGAGAGGGCCAGCGCCAGGACCGGCGCGGCCTCCTCCGGCAGGGCGACCTCGCGCCAGGCGCGGCCGCCGTTGGTGCTGCGGAACAGCCCCGTCTCCGTGCCCGCAAACAGCGTCTCATCGACCCCGAAGTGCGGCGAGAGCGCGACGCACAGGACGTTCAGGTCGATCAGCCCGAAGTTCCACGCCACCCAGTTCGAGCCGCGGTTGGCCGAGCGGAACACGCCATCCTGCATCGACCCCGCAAACAGGATGCCGTCCTCCTCGTAGGCGGGCGAGATGCATAGTGTCGAGACGGTCGGCGGCGGCGCGGGCAGCATCGCGACCTGCCAGGTCTGCCCGCCGTCGGTCGAGCGGAGCACCGAGCCAGCAACGCCCGCAAAGACGGTCTGGTCGCGCTTGAACGCGGGCGAAACCGCGACCGCCGGCGTCGGCAGCGCCTCCGGCAGGTTCAGCGCGGCATAGGCCGACTCCCAGGTCGCGCCCCGGTCGGCGGATCGGAGCAGCCCCGTTGCGGTCGCGGCGAAGCAGACGCCGTCCGCGGCGAATTCGGGCGCAGGCGCGAGCGCGTAGACTACGGCGTCGGCGGCTTCTTCTTCGAACACGGATTCTGACATGTTGGCGGCTTTCCCTCTGTAGGATTCATGTGGGGCCATTTTACGGGCAATCGGCGCGGAGGGCAAACTTGCCGGGCGCAGCGGCGCTGGCCGCGCCGGCAAGCGGACAGCCGAAGGATACGACTATTTGCCGCGGCTGGCTAATACACGCACTCTCGCGCGGCGTCCGCGAAGGCGACCAGCTTCTCGCGCGGCGTGTCGAAGAAGTGGTCGGAGGCGGAGCAGATGTAGCCGCCGTTGCAGCCGACCGTCTCGAACAGCCGGTGCACCATCGCGCGGATGTCCGCGGGGCTGCCCGCGGTCAGGGTGTTGAACTGATCCAGCCCGCCGATGAGCGCGAGGCGGTCGCCCACCTTGCGCTTGAAGTCCCACGGCTCCTGGTTGCCGCCCACGCTGACCGGCGCGAGGGTCTCCGACGCGTCGCAGCCGTTGGCGACGATCAGCTCTTCGATGCCGGCCGTGCCGCCGCAGGTGTGGTACGTGACCAGGAAGCCGAGCGAGTGCAGCGCGTCGTGTACCTGGCGGTCGTAGGGCAGGCAGAACTCCCGGTGCAGCCTGGGCGAGATGACGGTCGAGGAGGCGGAGCCGCCGCCGGTCTCGATCAGGTCGAACTTTGCGCCCTTCATCGTCTCCACGAACTGGAGCTTCTTCTCCAGCAGGATCCCCAGCAGCCGGTGCACCCAGTTGGGCCGGTCCAACGCGGCAAAGATGAGGTCGGTGATGTCCATCAGACAGGCCGCGTGCTGCCAGCAGCCGGCCTGGTCGCCCCAGACGAACCCGCGCAGGATGCCGGCGTCGCCTATCTCGTCGTAGCGCCGCGCGATCGGGGCCGGATCCAGCGCGGGCACGGGCATGTACTTGCGGATCAGCTCGATGTCCTCGTCGTGCTTGATGAGGTACTGGATGATCCAGGTGGTCTTGCGATCGCCCGCGGTCTTATAGGTCAGGACCCCCTCGGGCGTGTAGATGGTATGGTGGGCGATGCGGTGATCCGGGTCGTTGCTGACCATGGTGACCTCGTCGCGCCAGGTGGGTGTGTTGAACTTCGTCATATCCGCATCGACCAGCCAGAACTGGCCCATGTCCTGGAAATACTGGATCTGCGCATCGAGGCCGACCTGCTGGAACGCCTCCAGGTCGGAGACGCCGCCCATGTATTCGTCCAGGTGGTAGCCCTGCCACTGGTGGATCGAGGCGGGCAGCCGGTCGGGCTTGCCGCGCTCGAGGGCCGTCATGAGGCGATCCTTGGAGTTCATCTGATCTATCTCCTTGTCAGTGCCTGGCCGGAAGGTTCGTCGGCAGCCGAAGTCACGGCCACCGTTGCCGGGTTTGTCTTTGCAGGCCAAGAACCTATCCAGGAATTGCTTTGGCCGGTCTCCGACCGTGCCCCCTGGCTCGGTCGGAGACCGGCCAGAGCAGGTTTTACAGGCTCTCAGGCGAGCGGCGGCCCGCTGGAGCGGCGGACGATGATGTCCGTGGGCAATACGATCTCCTCCGGCGGCCGCGGGGCGGCCTGCCCGGCGCTCAGCTCCGCCAGCCGCGCGAGCAGCAGTTGCGTGGCGCGCTTGCCCATGTCGTATGCCGGCTGGGCCGCGGCCGTGAGAAAAGGCTCGAACGTCATGGCCTCGGGCAGGTCGTCGTAGGCCACCATCGCGATGTCCTCCGGCACGCGCAGGCCGGCCGCGCGCAGCGCGCGATATGCGCCCAGCGCCAGGAAGTTGTTGGCCGCAAAGACGGCCGTGGGCCGGGGTTCGCCGCGCAGGACCTGCTGCATCATGGCGTAGCCGGACGCGATGGCGTATGCGCCGTGGACGATGAGCGCCGGCTCCGGCTCCAGGCCGGCCTCGCGCAGCGCGGCCTCGTAGCCCGCCGCGCGGTCGGCCGCGGTCGAGACCTGGCGCGGCCCCGCGAGCATCGCGATATGGCGGTGGCCGAGATCCAGCAGCAGCCGCGTCAGCCTGTAGCCGCCCTCGCGCGAGTCGCAGCGCACCGTGTCGACCGGCTCGGCCCCCACCTTGCGGTCGATGATGACGAACGGGACCTCGCGCTTGCGCAGCCACGCCACCGCCTCGGGCGCGCTGCACGCGGGCACGAGGAGCACGCCGTCCACCCGCTTCTGGAGCAGGATGTTGAGATAGCGCGCCTGCTTCGTCTCGGATTCGTCGGTGTTGCACAGAATGACGGTGAAGCCGGCGTCGTTGGCGGCGTCCTCCACCCCGCGCGCGACGGTCGTCCAGAACGGGTTGGTGATATCGGTGAGCACGAGGGCGAGGGTTCGGGTCTGCTTGAAGCGCAGGCTGAGGCCGAGCGTGTTGGGGATGTAGCCGAGCTCGGCGACGGCGGCCTCCACCCGCGCGCGCACCGGCTGGCTGACGTAGCCCGACTTGTTGAGGACGCGCGAGACGGTCATCGTCGAGACGCCGGCCTTCTGGGCCACATCGCGTATGGTCGCCATTGTCCACTTATCCAGGCAAGGGTGTGCGGTGTTATGCGTAACGGAAGCGATTGTAAGATAGCATACGCGCGTGGGGATGTCAAACGACGCGCGTCAATCCTCGGTCCGGCCGCGGTCGTCCGCGGAGAACCGGGCGACGGCCACGAGCATCAGGTACATCATCGCCAGGCAGAGCGAGAAGAGCGCGGAGAAGATGAAGGTGTGGCTGTGGGCGAGCGGGTTGCTGATGCGCGCCCAGATGTCCCGCAATAGCACGGTGGGGTTGGTCAGCAGATCCCAACTGTTCCAGCGCGGGAAGCGGCCCAGGTAGACGCCGAAGCCGCTCACCGCGAGGACGCCGAGCGTGACGAGCCAGCCCGCGACGCGGCCGGCCCACTGGCGCACGAGGCCGTGCACCAGGAAGAGCGAGATCAGCCCCAGGAACGCGCCCGTCCAGGCGAAGGCAATCAGGAGGATGAGGTCGTACCAGACGGGCACGCGCGCCTGGGGCCACTGGAGATGCAGCATGTCGGTCAGGATGTAGGGCGCGTTGGGAAAGAAGAGCAGCCAGAACAGCAGGCAGGGCACGATCAGCGGCCACACGAGGCGGCGGCCCTGCTTGTGCAGGTGATGCGCGAGCAGCGCGCTCAGCATGGGCAGCCAGGCCAGGAACAGGTTCCAGAGCAGGTTGAAGCGCACGGTGTTGCGCGTATATAGGGCGCGCACGCCCAACAGCGCGCCGCACACCGCGGTCGCGAAGAGCAGCGAGGCCACGATCGCGACCTCGCTGCGGTTGGCCATGAGCCACGCCCTCAGCCGTGCCATGCCGCCTCTGACCTACTCGCCCTGGCCCAGCGAATAGCCCGGCTCGCCGTCGAAGGTGTAAAGGTTCTCGGTCTTGATGACGTCCAGCCCGGCCTCCGTCAGGCGGGTCAGAAGCGCCAGCACCTCGGCGTAGGGCAGCGCATCGCTCGACCCGATGAAGCGGCAGCGCCAGTGATCCGAGTGGAAGGTCTCCGGCAGCCCCTCGGGGTAGACCTTGACGCCGCGGTTGGTGATCATCGAGAGGCGCAGCGGGCCGGGATAGGCGGCCGCGAGCTGCCGCGCCAGCGCCTCGGCGTCGCGGCCCGGCTCGTCCCAGTGCAGGAAGACGTCCACGCCGACCAGCTTCTTGACCGCCCGCGCATGTTGGGTGAGCTTGAAGCGGACGCCCTGGCCGCGGTACAGGGCGGGCTCGCCCTGCGATGGCTGGCGGCCCAGCCGCGCGATGATCGCGTCCGTGAACGCGCGGGTGCCGACGCGCTCCTGGCTGAGGCCCATGCGGTAGGTGTCGCCGGTGTGGATGCCGTCCTCGAGGGTGCAGAGCCAGGCGTTCGTGATGCGCTCGGCCACGGCCGGCTGGCCGATGTGGACGAGCATCTGGGTCGCGGCCTGCAACAGCCCCGACGGGTTGGCGATGTCCATCCCCGCGATGTCCGGGGCCGAGCCGTGCACCGCCTCGAACATGGCGGCCGCATAGCCGATGTTGGCGGAGCCGGCCAGCCCGATGGAGCCGGCGACCTGCGCGGCGATGTCCGAGAGGATGTCGCCGTAGAGGTTCAGCGTCACGACCACGTCCAGCATCTCCGGCTGCGCGGCGAGCCGGGCCGCGCCGATGTCGATGATCTGGTGCTCGTGCTGGATGTCGGGGTACTCGGCCGCGACCTCATCGAAGACGCGGTGGAACAGGCCGTCGCCGAGCTTCATGATGTTGTCCTTGGTCATGCACGTGACCTTGCGCCGGCCGTATGCGCGCGCATACTCGAACGCATAGCGGATGATGGCCTCGGAGCCGGGCCGCGATACGATCTTGAGGACCTGGACGACCTCGTCGGTCTGGCGGTGCTCGATGCCCGCGTAGAGATCTTCCTCGTTCTCGCGGATGATGACGATGTTCATGCCCGGATGGGACGAGGCGACATAAGGGCTGTACGACTTGCAG
>MWBF01000010.1 GCA_002068935.1 Chloroflexi bacterium ADurb.Bin325 | reverse complement strand
CAGAGACCGGCCCCAGCGGGTTTTCGGATAGGCTCTTAAAACTTGAGCGGCTCACTTCAACAGCACGCTGACCCCGAACACGCTCTCGAACCAGCGCGCCTTTTTCTGCCCGGCAAACCGTTCGGCCTCGTCGGCTATGCCGGGCAACAACGCGACGTTGAGCCGGCCGGCGTCCAGCGTGCAGCGGATGTCCTGCACCGCGTCGCTGTGGCTGCGATCCAGCCCGTCCGCAAAGCGGAGGGTCGCGCCGAGCTGTGTGACGAGCCGCTGATCCTCCGGCGGCAGCACGGCGAACGCCGCGTGTCTGGCCGGGTCGGACACGCTCCCGCGGTGATAGCGCGCGATGTGCGCGATGAGCGTCTGGCTGCGCGGGGCCAGGCCGGGGATCGGGCGCTCGACGATGAGGCGGAACGCGGTCTTGTGGTGTCGCTCGTAGCCCTCGACATAGCCGATGTCGTGCAGCAGCGCGGCCGCGCTCAGCAGCGCGCGCGGGCGCAGCTCGCCGGCGGCCGGCTCCGCGTCCGCCAGCGCGTGCAGCCCGAGGCGCGCGGTCTCATCGAACAGCCGCAGCGCCAGCCGCTCGTCCTGGAGCGAGTGGCCCTCCTCGAAGCTGTATGACCTGGCGAAGCGGATGATCTCGTCGCGCAGCATGGCCTCTCCCAGGTTCGTAGTGGGCGCTTGAGCGCCGCCGCGCGAACGGGGCGCTGAAGCGCCTACTACAAACGCGATTCACGCTCCGGTTCGTAGTGGGCGCTTGAGCGCCGCCCACTGCGAACCGGATCAATCCCCCCGGATCAGCTCCCGGCTGATCTCGTTGTGCCGCTGGGCCAGCGCATGGGTGTCCAGCCCGACGATCTGCCCGTCGCGCACGCGCACCCGCCCGTCGATGACGCTCAGATCCACGTTGAGCGGGGTGCAGAAGACCAGCGCGGCCAGCGGGTCGTGCCGCGCGCCGGCAAAGCTCAGCCGGTCGAGCCGGTAGCCGATGAAGTCCGCGGCCATGCCCGGCGCGAGGCTGCCGATGTCGTCGCGGCCCAGGACGGCCGCGCCGCCGAGCGTGGCGATCTCCAGCGCCTCCTGCGCGCCGAGCGCGTTCGGGTCGCCCGTCACCCGCTGGAGCAGCATGGCCTGCCGCGCCTCGGCCAGCAGGTGGCTGCTGTCGTTGCTGGCGGACCCGTCCACCCCCAGCCCCACGTTCACCCCGGCATCCCGCAGCGCGCGCACCGGCGCGATGCCCGACGCCAGCCGCATGTTGGACGACGGGCAGTGCGCGACGCCGCTGCCCGTGGCCGCAAACAGGCCGACCTCGGCCGCATTGAGATGGACGCAGTGCGCATGCCAGACGTCCGGCCCGGTCCAGCCGAGCGACGCGACATAGTCCACCGGCCGCGCGCCGAACTTCTCCAGGCAGAACTCCTCCTCGTCCTTCGTCTCGGCCAGGTGCGTGTGCAGCCGCACGCCGTATGCGCGCGCCAGCTCCGCGCTGGAGCGCATGATGTCCGCGGTCACGGTGAAGGGCGAGCAGGGCGCCAGCGCCACGCGCACCATGCCGAAGCGGTCGGCCTGGTGATAGGTCTCGATGGCGCGGCGGCTCTCGCGCAGGATGAACGCCTCGTCCTCCACGCAGTTGTCGGGCGGCAGCCCGCCCTGGCCGCGGCCCAGGCTCATGCTCCCGCGCGTCGCGTGGAAGCGGATGCCCAGCTCGACCGCGGCCCGGATCTCGTCGTCGATCCGCACGCCGTTGGGGTAGATGTACAGATGGTCGCTCGATGTCGTGCAGCCGCTCAGCATCAGCTCGGCCAGCCCCACCTTGGCCGACACATAGACCGCCTCCGGCGTCAGCCGCGCCCAGATGGGGTAGAGCGTCACCAGCCAGTCGAACAGCACGTTGTCCTGCGCGATGCAGCGCGTCAACGTCTGGTAGAGGTGGTGGTGCGTGTTGACCAGCCCCGGCAGCACGATCATCCCGGTCGCATCGAGCACGATGTCGGCGGCCTCCGGCAGCGCCGCGGTCGGCCCGACCTGGACGATCTCGCGGCCGCGGACGAACAGGCCGCCATCGACGATGCGCCGTCGGCCGGCGTCCATCGTCACCAACAGGTCTGCGTGTTTGAGCAAGAGCGTGGACATTGTGGCCTCCTTGCCTCCTGGTTGGCTCTCTTGTACTACAGACGCGCTGCGTCTGTCAATCCTTGCGCCGAAGACCGGGCCATTCCAACCGAAAAACCTGCTCGGGCCGGTCTCCGACCGCGCCCCTTGGCTGGCAGGTTCGTAGTGGGCGCTTCAGCGCTGTATCGGGCCGTGGGGCGCTAAAGCGCCTACTACGAACAGGCGCGGGCGCAGTCGAAGGGTGCTCCGATCCGTTTGGGAATTGCCGCGCATGACGGCGTCCGCCCGCCCTGCCATCCTGTAAATCCTGTGAATCCTGTCCAAAGCGCGGCTTGCCCTGAAAATGACCACCCCGCTCAGAACGCCTGCACGCGCGCACTTATCCGGGGCTGTCGCCGAAAAATCGCGCTTGCTCGCGCGCCGAATGTCTGCTATCCTTAGGCCCTGAACCATCACGAAAGCTGTCAGCATGATAACAGGCACTCTGCTCAACGTTGCGACGGTCATCATCGGGGGGCTGCTCGGCGTGCTGATCGGCAACCGGCTGCCGGAGAAGATGCGCCAGACCGTGCTGCACGGCCTGGGGCTGATGACGCTCATCATCGGCGTCAGCATGGCGGTCAGCACGCAGAACGTGCTCATCCCGCTCTTCAGCATCCTGATCGGCGGCATCCTGGGCGAGGCGCTGCGCATCGAGGACGCGCTGGAGCGGCTGGGCCGGTGGAGCGAGCAGCGGCTGGGGCGTCTCGTTGCCCCGCGCGACGCGGATCAGCCCTCGCTGGCGCAGGGGTTCATCACCGCCAGCCTGGTCTTCTGCGTCGGCCCGATGACCATCCTGGGCTCCATCCAGGACGGGCTGATGGGCGATTACACGCTGCTCGCCGTCAAGTCGCTGATGGACGGGTTTGCGGCGATGGCGCTGGCCGCATCGCTGGGCGCGGGCGTCATCCTGTCCGCGGGGACGATCTTCGGCTATCAGGGCGCGCTCAGCCTGCTGGCCGCGCTGTTCGGCGCGGCGCTCGGCGGCGTGACGCGCGAGTCGCTCTGGGTCGTCGAGATGACCGCGACCGGCGGCGTCGTGATCCTGGGCATCGCCTTCATCCTGCTCGACATCAAGCGGATTCGGGTCGCGAATCTGCTGCCCGCGGTGTTCATCGCGCCGCTCATCGTGCTGTTGCTGGCGCGGCTGGGGGTGGGTTTTTAGAGACAGGGGGCAAGATCCGTGTCGGACGCCAGATTGATCGTGTTCGCCGGATTGCCGGGCACGGGCAAGACCGCGCTCGCGCGGGCCGTCGCGCGCGAACTGCGCGCCGTCTACCTGAACAAGGACACGATCAAGGATGCGGCCGTCGCGCTGGCGCGGGCCCGCAAGCTCGAAGGCGGCGTCGAGTTCGCCGGCGCGCTGTCGTATGAGCTGCTCATCCCCCTGGCGCAGGATAACCTGACCCTCGGCCTGTCCGTGGTGATGGACAGCCCCGCCGGCTATCGCGTGTTCCAGGATCAGGTGGAAGAACTGGCGCGCCGGGTGAAGGCCGAAATCCGGCTGGTGGAGTGCATCACGACGGATGAGGCGCAGTGGCAGCAGCGCATCGAGCGCCGCGGGGAGACGCTGCCGGAACATCGCACGCGCGACTGGGAGACGGTGCAGCAGGCGCGGGCCCGCTTCGAGCGGCTGACGGGGCCGCGGCTGGTGATCGACACGGTAGAGTCTCTGTCCGTGAACCTGGAGCGGGTGCTGGCCTATCTGGGCGGGAAGACCGCCGGCGCGCCGGGCCGCGCCGGCGCTGACGACGGCGACCCTGGCGGCGCCGGACTCGAGGGCGATTAGGAGGGATCGATATGCCGGGCATTCAAGTGGTGCTGTTTGACCTGGGCGGCACGTTGCTCCACTACGAGCAGCCCCCGGAGCATACCTTTGATGCAATCAACGCGCGCGCGTTGCACACGTTCCTGACCGTCGCGGCGCAGGGCGGCGTGCGCGTGCCCGACCCGACGCTCGCGGTGCGGGCCGTCGGGCGGATGGCCGCGGCAATCGAGGCCAAGTCCAGGCGCACCCACTACGCCAGCAGCGCGGAGACGATCATCCGCGAGGGGCTGGCCGCGGTGCAGATCGCGGTGCCGGAGCGCCTCTGGGGGCCGGCGATGGCCGCCTATGACGCGGCCATCTCGGAGATCGTGCAGCCCGTCGCCGGCAACCCCCAGGCCGTCCTGGCCCGCCTGACCGAGCAGGGCCGCGGCCTGGGCCTGGTGTCGAACACCTTCTGGACGCCCGCCATGCACGATGCGGATCTGGCCCGCTTCGGCCTGCTGGAGTATCTGCCCGTGCGGGTCTACTCCTGCGCCGCGCGCTTCCTGAAGCCCGACGCGCGTATCTTCCGCCAGGCGCTCGACCGGCTGGATGTCGCGCCGGCCGAGGCCGTGTTCGTGGGCGACAAGCTCGACGTGGATGTCGCGGGGCCGCAGAAGATCGGGATGCGCGCGGTGCTCGTCGCGTCGCCGTTCCGCGCCGAGGAGAGCGACGAGATCACGCCCGACGCGCGCATCGAGACGCTCGACGAGCTGCCCGCGCTCCTGGAGCGCTGGGATCAGGCGCTTGAACCGCGCCCCGCGCAGTAGTCGGCATTGACAGGGTTGACAGGATTGACAGGATCATTCCTGTAAATCCTGTGAATCCTGTCCGGAATCGCCCCTGGTTCACATCGGGCCGAGTGCAGGTCGTTCTCCGAGAGACTGGCGGACTTGCGGGCTTGAGTCTGCGCAGGCAGACTTCGCAATGGTGGCCGTGACTTCAGTCGCCAGGGGACTTTTTAAACAGCTCCCCGAGATTCCTCAGCCGCCTGGAACCGACCTACCCCCTCGACTTGCGCCGCGCCCGGCGGCGATCCAGCAGGAGGTTGTACGCCAGCGTCTTGTCGTCGATGGCCTTGTGGATGGCGCGGCGGCTGGCGTCGTCCCCCGCGGCCGCCAGCCGGTCCTTCAGCTCCGCGATGTCGCGCAGGAGCTGGACCTCCTCCGGCGCATAGCCCGCGTTCCGCAGCAGGGTGAGCGCCATGCGCTCGTCTTCTGGCAGCGCAAAATAGGCCTCGAGATCGAGCGGCTTGCCCCGGCCGGGCAGGTTGTCGAACTCCCCGCGCGCCATCGCGGCCTGGATGATCTCCTCGACGACGCGATCGAGGGCCATGTCACCCTTCCAGCGCCTTCGCCAGGAGCGCGCGGACGAGGGCCGGGTTGCCCTTGCCGCGGGTCTCGCGCATCACCTGGCCCATCAGCCAGCCCAGCACGCTCTCCTTGCCGGCCCGATATTTGGCGACCTCGTCCGGGTAGCGCGCCAGCACCGCATCCACGGCCGCGGCCAGCGCATCCGCGTCGCTGACCTGGGCCAGCCCCAGCTCGTCGATGATGCGGCCGGCCGGCTGGCCCGTCTCGAACATCTGGCCGAGCACGCGCTTGCCGCTGTTGGCGTTGATCTCCCCCCGCTCGACCCGGCCCAACAGATCGGCCAGCGCCGCGGGGCCGACCTGCACCTGCTCGATCTCGACGCCCGCCGCCTTCATCAGGCGGAACAGCTCGCCGGTGATCCAGTTTGCGGCCGTGCGCGCGGCCGGCGCGGTCCCGCCGAGCGCGGCCGCGGTCGCCTCGAAATAGTCGGCCGTCGCGCGCTCGCCGGCCAGCAGCGCGGCATCGCGCTCGTCCAGCGCGTAGACGGCGGCAAAGCGCGCGGCCCGTGCATCGGGCAGCTCCGGCAGCGCGGCGCGCAGCTCGGCCACCCAGGCCGGGTTGATCTCGAGCGGCGGCAGATCCGGCTCGGGGAAGTAGCGGTAGTCGTCCGCCGACTCCTTGCTCCGCTGCACGACGGTGCGGCCGTGCTCCTCGTCCCAGCCCATCGTCACCTGCACGACGCGGCCGCCGGCCTCCAGCACCGCGATCTGCCGCGCGACCTCGTATTCGAGCGCCAGCTTGACCGACCGGAACGAGTTGAGGTTCTTGACCTCCACCTTCGTGCCGAACTGTGTCTGGCCCACGGGCCGGATGCTGACGTTGGCCTCGCAGCGCATCGCGCCCTTCTCCATGTCGCCGCTGCTCACCCCCAGATAGCGGAGGATCTGCTGGAGCTTGACGAGATAGGCGCGCGCCTCCTCCGGCGAGCGGAGATCCGGCTCGGTCACGATCTCCAGCAGCGGGATGCCGGCGCGGTTCAGATCCACGAGCGTTGCGGCCCCGCGGCCCGCGCTGAGCCGGGTGTCGCCGGCGGCCTCGCCCATGTGGGTGAGCTTGCCGGTGTCCTCTTCGAGGTGGGCGCGCGCGATGCCGACGCGCCGGGCCGCGCCCTCCGCCTCGATATCCAGCCAGCCGGAGTGACACAGCGGCAGCTCGTACTGGCTGATCTGATAGCCCTTGGGCAGATCTGCGTAGTGATAGTTCTTGCGCGCAAAGAGCGTGTGCCCGGCGATGGTGCAGTTGAGCGCCAGCCCCGCGCGGATCGTCTTCTCCACCGCCAGCCGGTTGATGACCGGCAGCGCGCCGGGCAGCGCCATGCAGACCGGGCAGACGTGGGTGTTCGGGGGCGCGGCCGCGTAGTCTGCGCTGCACCCGCAGAACATCTTGGATGCGGTCAGGAGCTGCGCGTGCACCTCCAGGCCGATGATGGTCTCGTATGCGATATCGCCGGACGCCATGTTGCCTGCCTTCGTGCCTCTATCAGCCATATCTCAGCCGTGTCGCCGGACGAACCGGCCCATGCGCTCCAGCGCTTCCTCGATCTGATGCTGCGCGGTCGCATAGCACATGCGAACGTAGCCCTCGCCGCCCAGCCCGAAGGCCGGGCCGGGCACCGCGGCCACGCGCTCCTCGGCGATCAGCGTCATGGCGAACTCCTCGGAGGTCATGCCGCTGATCCGGATGTCGGGGAAGACGTAGAACGCGCCGCGCGGCTCGAACGCGGACATGCCGATGCTCTGCAACCCGGCGAGCAGCAGCTTGCGCCGGGCATCGTAGGACTCGCGCATCGCCAGGACCGCGTCCTCCGCGGCCGGGTCGGTCAGCGCGACCGTCGCGGCGACCTGGGCTGTGGTCGGCGCGGACATGATGGTGTACTGGTGGACCTTGCGCATCAGGCCGAGGATGTCGGCGGGGCCGAGCGCAAACCCCAGCCGCCAGCCCGTCATGGCGTAGTCCTTCGAGAAGCCGCCGATGATGACGGTGCGGTCGCGCATCCCCGGCAGGCTGCTGAACGTGACGTGCGGCTGCGCGTAGACCAGCCGGTCGTAGATTTCGTCGGAGATGACGATCAGGTCATGCTTCTCGGCCACCGCGGCGATCTCTGCCATGCGCGCCGCATCCAACACCGCGCCGGTCGGGTTGTTCGGGTAGTTCATGAGGATGGCCTTGGTGCGCGGGGTGATCGCGGCCTCCAGTTGCGCGCCCGTCACCTGGAAGAGGGTCTCCACCTGCGTCGCGATGGGGACGGGCACGCCGCCCGCAAAGAGCACCTCGGGCTCGTAGGAGACGAAGCACGGCTCCGGGATGAGCACCTCGTCGTCGGGGTTGAGGATCGCCATGAGGACCAGGTAGAGCGCCTCGGAGCCGCCCACGGTGATGAGCGTCTCATGTTCGGGGTCGTACTCCACGCCGTAGAGCTGCGCCCACTTCGCGACGACGGCCTCGCGCAGCTCGCGCGTGCCTGAGTTGGAGGTGTAGCGCGTCTCCCCGCGGGCCAGCGATGCGATGCCCGCCCGGAGCACGACGTCCGGCGTGACGAAGTCCGGCTCACCGATGCCCAGCGAGATGACATCGTGCATGGTGGCCGCGATATCGAAGAATTTGCGGATGCCCGACGGCGGCACGGCCGCCACCCGGCGGGAAAGACGATCGGACATGACTGCTCCTTACGCTCCACCCTCACAGGCCCCTGTCTCGCATCAGGCAGAGGGGCCGCGGCGCTCGCGCTTACAGGGTGGGATGCCTCGTGTGCCACCCGGCCGCCTGCTCGTAGGCGAACGCGGCGGCCAGCAACAGCGGCTCCTGGAACGCGCCGGCCATCAGTTGCAGGCCGATGGGCAGCCCCGCGCCGTCGAAGCCGCACGGCAGGGAGATCGCGGGCAGGCCGGCCAGGTTGGCCGACAGGGTGAGGATGTCCGTCAGGTACATGCTGAGCGGGTCTGCCATCTTCTCGCCGATGCGAAACGCGGTCGTCGGGCCGGTCGGGCAGGCGATGACGTCCACCTCGGCCAGCGCGGCGTCGAAATCCGCCCGGATCAGCGTGCGCACCTGCTGCGCCTTGAGATAGTATGCATCGTAGTAGCCCGCGCTCAACGCATAGGCGCCGAGCATGATGCGCCGCTTGACCTCCGGGCCGAAGCCCTGGCCGCGCGTCTCGCGGTAGGTCTCCCACAGCGACTCCGCGGCCGCGGACAGGCCGTAGCGGATGCCGTCGAAGCGCGCCAGGTTTGCGGACGCCTCCGCGGCCGCGATGAGATAGTAGACGGGCAGCGCCAGGTCGGTGTGCGGCAGGCCGATCTCGCGCACCTCCGCGCCCAGATCCGCCAGCACCTGGATGGCCGCGCGCACGGCCGCCTCCACCTCCGGCTGCATGCCGGGCGCGAAATATTCGCGCGGCACGCCCACGCGCAGCCCGCGCACCGGCCGATCCAGCATCTGGGCGTAGGCGGGCACGGCCGCGGGCACGCTCGTGCTGTCGAGCGGGTCATGCCCGGCCAGCACGCCGAGCAGCTCCGCCGCGTCGGTCACGTCGCGGGCCAGCGGGCCGATCTGGTCGAGCGACGACGCATACGCGACCAGCCCGTAGCGGCTCACGCGGCCATAGGTGGGCTTCAGCCCGACGACGCCGCAGAACCCTGCGGGCTGGCGGACGCTGCCGCCGGTGTCGCTGCCCAGCGCGGCCAGACACTCGCCAGCGGCGACCGCGGCCGCGCTGCCGCCGCTGGAGCCGCCCGGCACATGGGCCAGGTTCCAGGGGTTGCGCGTGGCGAAATAGGCCGAGCTCTCCGTGCTGGAGCCCATCGCAAACTCGTCGGTGTTGGTTTTCCCCAAGATGAGCGCGCCGGCCTGCTGAAGCCGCGCCATCGCGGTGGACTGGTAGGGTGGGATGTAGTTTTCGAGGATCCTGGAGCCGCAGGTGGTCCGGATGCCCTCGGTCGTGATGGTGTCCTTGATCGCCAGGGGGATGCCCAGCAGCGGCGGCAGGTCGTCCGTGGTCCCCGCGGCCCGCGCGGCGACCAGCGCCGCGTCGGCCCGGTCGGCCGCGGCCAGCGCCAGCTCCGGCGTCAGCGTCAGATACGCCCGCACCTGCCCGTCCACCGCGTCGATGCGCTCCAGGATGGCGGCGGTCAGCTCGCGCGCGCCGATGTCGCCCGCGCGCAGCATGCGCCTGGCGGCGTGGATGGTGATGTGCAGCAAGGGGGCCTCACTCATGTTCGAGGATGGTCTTCACGCGGAAGAACCCGTCATAGGGATCGGGCGCGTTGGAGAGCACCGCGGCCTGCGACAGCCCCGGCCGGACCTCGTCCGCGCGCATGACGTTGTGCAGCGGCAGCACGGTGGCGGTGGGCGGGATGGCCGAGACGTCGATGCTTTGCAACACCGCGGCGTGTTCCAGGATGGCGGAGAGCTGCTCCTGAAACTGCGCCTTCTCGGCCTCCGTCAGGCGCAGGCGCGCCAGCTCGGCGATATGTTCGACCTCTGCGAGAGAAAGGGCCATGCCTTGCTCCGTCCGGCGTAGCTACGACGCCCGTTGAATGTGCGCCGCATTATAGCATCCCCCGCCGACGGCCCCAAACGGTTGGCAGGTCATCTGACAGTGTGTTATACTGGCCGCGCGCTGTCGAAGCCGCAGCCATCCCCGGAGGACTCGATGGGCTATCTGTTACGCACGTTGCACGCATTTCGAGCGCGGGGCAGCCGACCATTTGCCCCGGCCGGCCACGCCACCCCTCGGTTGTTCGTAACTCTCTGTCTCGCCTTTGCGTTCACCGGGCTGCTGGCCGCCGGCTGCACCCTGTTCGGGCCGCGCGTCGACCCCTACGCTGACATCCGCCAGAACCTGAACGCGGGGTTTCCGATCACGGATGCGGAGCTGGATGCGCTGCCGGTCTACAGCATCACGACGCGCATCGACCCCGTGAGCGCGCAGTACACCGGCACGCTGACCCTCAGCCTGCCGATCACCGGCTCGGCGGCGCTCGACCGGCTCTATTTCCGCTCCTATCCCAACCTGATCACCTTCGGCGGCAATCTCCAGGTCACCGGGGCCAGCATCGACGGCGCGAACGTCAATTTCGGCCCCGCGGCGGACGGCACCGCGGTCGAGCTCATCGCGCTGAAGCCGCTCGAGCCGGGCGCGCGCGCCGAGGTCTGGCTGGCGTTCAGCGGCAGCCTGCCGGATCCGAGCCAGCCGGGCGCTTATACGATCTTCGGCTCGAACGAGGAGGTGCTCGGCCTGACGAACTTCTACCCGATCCTCGCCGGCCGCCGCGGCGACGATTGGGCGCTGGACATCCCGCACCCGCGCGGGGATGTCGGCTTTCACATGGCCGCGCTGTACCGCGCCCGCGTGAGCATTCCGCCGAACCTGACGCTGGTCGCCACCGGCACGGAGATCACGCGGACGGTCGCCGCGGACGGCTGGGAGACGGTGCAGCTTGCGCTCGGCCCCGCGCGCGAGTTCACCGTCCTGCTCAGCCCGCGCTTCCAGGTGATCGAGACCGAGGCGCTCGGCACGCGCATCCGCTCTTATTATTACCCGGAGGACGCGGACGCGGCCCGGTCGGCCCTCTACAGCGCGGCCGCGGCGCTGCGCATCTACAGCGACCGCTTCGGCCCCTACCCGTATCGCGACATGGCCGTCGTGCAGGCGCCGCTGACCTTTCACGGCATGGAGTTCCCCGGCGTCAACCTCATCGGCAGCCAGGTCTATAACCGTTACACGCAGGATCTGGAGACGCTGGTCGTCCACGAGGTCGCGCACCAGTGGTGGTACAACCAGGTGGGCAGCGACCAGGTGCGCACGCCGTGGCTGGACGAGGGGCTGGCCGAGTTTACGATGTATTACTATTACGAGGGCCGCTACGGGGAGCCTGTGGCCGAGCGCCTGCGGCAGGTGCGCTGGGAGCTGCCCGTCCGGGGCCTGGTGGCGGGGGGCAATGACCGGCCCATCGGGCTGACCGTGCGCGACTACACCAGCCATTACGAGACGCTGGTCTACGGCAAGGGCGCGCTCTTCTTTGCGACGCTGCGCGACGAGCTGGGCCCGGAGAAGTTCGAGGAGCTGCTGCGCACCTATCTGGCGCGCTATCGCTGGCGCATCGCGACGCCGGCGGAGTTTCAGGCGGTGGTCGAGGAGGTCGCCGGCCGCGATATGAGCGCGCTCTTCGACGAGTGGGTGTATGGGAGCGCGACGGCGCAGCAGTGAGTTTCTCGCCTCACCCCCCAGCCCCCTCATATCGTGCTAATTCTATATAGTTTCTATGCTGAAAGGAATTTCGGAACTTCTCTATGCTTGACTTTCCGGGATAAAAACGATAGAGTAAAGCGAAAAGGACAGCGTCGCCCCGATGAAGATCCGGGATGTAATCAAATTGATCGAGGCAGATGGCTGGTATTTGGTCAGGACAAAGGGAAGCCATCGCCAGTACAAGCATCTGGCTAAGCCGGGCCGTGTGACAATTGCCGGCCATCCGGGCGATGATTTGGCGCCCGGGACGCTCAACAGCGTCTTGAAGCAGGCGCAGTTACGGCATCCGGGCTCGGAAAGGGATCCTGAAGATGCATAGATTCCTGGTCGTGATCGAAAAGGCTGACGGGAATTATTCGGCGTATTCGCCCGATTTGCCGGGTTGCGTCGCCACAGGCAAGACTCGCAATGAGGCGGCTGAGAACATGCATGAGGCGATCGAGATGCACGTGCGCGGGCTGCAAGAGGATAACCTTGTGGTCCCTGAATCCCATTCGTTCGCCGAGTATATTGCTGTGCCTGAGTGAGCCGTTCGGAGCGCTCGATTCATAAATCGCCAGGGGGCGCGGCCGGAGGCCGGCCCCAACGTTTTTGGATGGACTTTAAATCAAAGGCCCCGGACATCTGCGCCGGGGCTTTTGATTCGCTCGCCTACGCCTTGATCGGCCCCTTTTCAGGCACGAAGAACCGCTTTGCATTCGTCAACGTGCTGGGCAGCTCCGTCCAGAAGCTCTTCTTCGACACCTTCTGCCAGACCCGCTTGGGCCGGTAGAGATAGAACCGGCGATACGCCTCCTTCCATTTGCGCACGACCAGGTCGGGGTCGTAGCCGGGCATCGTGAAGCGGGCCTTGTCCGAGTGGATGGCGTAGTCCTGCCACTCCTGCGCAAAGATGTTGCCGTACTTCTCGATGACGTCGTACATCTCGGTGCCGGGATAGGGCGTCGCCAGCATGAAGTTTGCCAGATCCGGGTCCAGCTCCAGCGCAAACCGGATCGTCTTCTCCATGGTTTCCTCGGTCTCCTGGGGCATGCCGAAGATGAAGAAGCCCATCGTCTGTAGCCCGGCCTCCTTCGCCCACTTGAACGCGTTGCGCACCATGTCGAGCGACTGGCTCTTCTTGATGACGTTGCGGAGGATCTGCGGATCGCCGCTCTCCACGCCGAAGCCCACGCGCTTGCAGCCGGCCTGCTTCATCAACTGGAACAGCTCCGCATCCGTGTGGTTGACCTTCATGCCGTGAACCGTCACCCAGGGGACGGTGTTCAGCCCCTCCGCGATGATCCGGCGGCACAGCTCCTTGGCCCGGTCGATCTTCAGGTTCCAGATGTCGTCGGTCAGGCCGATCTCGGTCGCCTTGAGGTCGCGCACGAGCCAGCGCCACTCGCCGATGACGTTCTCCACCGAGCGCGGCCGCCAGGTGTCGCCGGTGATCGGCTTGGAGCAGTACGTGCACTTGTATGGGCAGCCGCGGCTCGTCATGATGGTGTAGGCGCGCGCGTTCTTGTCCAGCCCGTCGGTGAGCGGCTGGAGGTTGGTGTAGCGGGTGATCTTGTACAGGTCGTGCGCGGGGTAGGGGATGGCGTCCAGGTTGGGCGCCAGCCGCGCCGCGGGGTTGATCGCCATCTCGTCGCCGACGCGCCGGTAGAGGCCGTGCACCGTCTCCAGCGCCCGCCGGCCCTCGAGCGCATCCACCAGCTCCAGGATCGATTCCTCCGCCTCGCCCTTGACGACATAATCGACCTCGGGGTGCGCGGGGCTGATCGACTCCTCCGGCATCAGGGTCAGATGGGGGCCGCCGAGGACGGTGGTGAGGCCCAGGCGCTTGCCCTCCCTGGCCATGTTCCAGGCGTCCACGATGAGGGGCGTGACCGCGCTAATGCCGAGCATCTCGTAGCCGCCGCGGCGGACGACGGTCTCCAGCGGCTCGTCTTCGATCGCCGCGTCATATAGCCCCACGTGGTGGCCCGCCTCGCGCAACACTGCTGCGAGATAGCCCAGGCCCAGGGGGATGTGCTTGCGTGAGGTCCAGACCTCCGATTCCGGACTGGCGAGTAAAACGCGCATACTAACCTCTTATTTCTCACGCAAAGGCGCAAAGAACGCCAGGAAAACCTTTTGCTTTGCATCCTTTGCGTCTTGTGCGTCTTGGCGTGAGTTTCATGGATAACCTCAACGATACCGGTGCTCGAACTCCCGGCGATAGCCGATGTCCGTGCTGAAGCTGGACACGAAGCGGGTCGCGGCGCGCGAGATGGGATGGCGCCGCCAGGCCCGCAACCCGCGCACGGCCATCTGCCGCGGGTGGAACAGCTCCTTGCACAGCCAGTCGTAGGCCTCGGTGAGCTCCTCGACCGTCATGCTCCCCGGCACGAACGTGACATGGTTGGTGTCGTATCTGGCCCAGGAGAGGCCGTCGCCGTCGGCCGCGGGATGGGGCAGGATGCGGCCTGCGGCCTCGAGCTCCTGACGCTGCACCGTGCCCGGATAGGGCGTCAGGATGGTCGCGCTGACGCTGTCCAGCTCGCTGGCGCGAATGAAGTCGCGCGCCGCGCGGAAGGTCTCGAAGGTGTCGTGGTCGAACCCGTACACGAACAGGCCCACCACCCCGATGCCGTGTTTGTGGATGGCGCGGATGACCTCGTCGTAGCGCGCGACCTCGCCGCGCGCCTTGCCGCCCAGCTCCTTGCGGTTGGCCGGGTTGATCGACTCGAAGCCGATGAAGAACTTGTCCAGGTGCGCCTCGCGCGCCAGATCCAGCAGGTCGGGGAAGTCCGCCACCATCTGCTCGGCCTGGCAGGTCCAGCCGTGGAGCGGCAGCTTCGCCAGCGCACGGAATAGCTCCTCCATGTAGGCCGGATGCAGCCGGAAGTTGAGCCCGAAGTTGTCATCCGTCAGGAAGAAGCGCTTGAGCCGGCGCTGCTCGATCTCCGCCACCACCTCGTCCACCGGCCGCAGGCGCATCTTGCGCCCGGAGACCCGGACGGCCGTGCAGAAGGTGCAGTTGCGCGGACAGCCGCGCGTGATCTCGAGATAGGGCGTCCAATAGTTGCGGTGCTCGTCCACCTGGCGCAGCACCCGATCCTGCAAGGTCGCGACGCGCGCATCCAGCGGGGCCCACTCCTCGTCCACATAGCGCTTTTGCAGCGCGCCGCGGTCGAAGTCGCGGATGATCTGCGGCCAGGTGCGATAGCCCTCGCCCACCGCGATGGCGTCGGCCCACGGCTCCACCTCGTCCGGCACGAGCGTGACGTGCGTGCCGCCGATGACGACGGGCGCGCCCTGGCGCTGGATGCGCTTCGTCAGCAGCTTGGCGCGGTCGATCAACAGCGTCTTGGCGCTGATGCCCACCAGATCCTGCGGGCCGAGCGTGTGGATCGGCAGCTCGCGCAGATCCTCGTCCCAGATCTCCACCGGGATGTCCGACGGGACGAGCGAGGCCAGGCGCATGAGCGTGTACGGCTCGCTGAGGCCGCGGCCGAAGAAACGCCCGTCGCGGCGCGGCTGGATCAGGATGACTTTGCGGATTGCCATGTCGCGCTATTTTTTGTCGCCTTGCAGCTTGGTCGCATTGTAGTTGCCGTGCGAGCGGAACGGGCTGGGCTTCCACCAGGCCCACTCGGTGCAGGTGTTGCACGGCGAGACGTGGTCGAGGTCGTTGCGCAGGTGCAGTCGGCGCAGCTCCTGCATCTTCGGCCCGTTCCAGTTCTCCAGCACGCGCACGACCCCGTCCGCGCTGCGGACGTTCCCCAGGTCGTAGGCGAGGTTGAAGTCGCGGTCGCACATCGCGAGCCGGCCGTCCCAGTAGATATGCGTGTGATACCAGAGGTTGGGACACGCATAACGCTGCGCGGGCACCCGCGGCGCTTCCGGGGCCAGCCCGTTGATGTCCGTCACCTGGCCCGCCCACGAGTCGAACGGCTTCACGTTGATGCGATCCACGCCGGGCAGCGACCACGCCTTGACGAACTCGTCCACCTCGCCGACCGTGCGCTCCATCTCGATGATCTGGAGGTTGACGAACGGCTGCTGATAGCCGCCGGCCTGCTTCAGCTCGATGAAGCGTCGGATGTGGCTGTTGGTCTTCTCGTAGTCGGCGTTGACGCGGATCGCCTCGTAGGTCTCCGGCCGCATGCCGTCGAGACACAGATAGATCGCGCCCAGCCCGGCGTCGAGGATGCGCCGGCTGCGCTCCTCGTTCAGCAGCGTCGCGTTGGTGCTGATCTCGCTGCGCAGGCCCTTGCGCGCACAGTAGGCGATCATGTCGAACAGCCGCGGGTGGAGCAGCGGCTCGCCCCAGATGTGCAGGGTGGTCGCCTGCACCCAGGGCGCCATCTCGTCCACGATGGACTTGAACAGCTCGAAGTCCATGTAGCCCTTCTTGCGGATCTGCTCCTTGCGCCCCGTGGGACACATGATGCAGCTCAGGTTGCAGATGTTCGTGGATTCGATGTACAGCCGGTCGGGCGGCGGGACGAACTTCGTCTGCCCCGTCTCGTAGGCGATCCATTTGGCCGGGCGGAGCAGTTCGTTGCGCCGCCAGCGCGTCGCCATTTCGATCTTTTCGAGGAAGGTGCGTTCGGGGTTGGCTCCGTTGCCGTTGCTAGATCCGGTAGTCTTGTTCATCAATGTCCCTGACCAATTCGGAAAGCCCGCGGCGGGTGCTCCCGGCCCCTATCCGAAGGGGCCGAGACTCCGCCGCGAACCGTATTTACTTCCACGCGGCGCGCTCTTGCTTCGGCTGGTAGCTGCGGAAGCGGGGGAACAGGCCCAGGTTCAACACCTTGCGCCCTACGCTCCGGACGGGGCCCACCTGCGCGACCTTGTACAGCCGCTCGCCCCAGGTCGGGCCGAAGTAGCGCAGATACTTGCGCTTCTCCTTGCTTTCCAGGAAGCGCTGCCGCGCCAGGTTGGCCATCTTGCTCAGCTCGGTGTCGCTCACGTCCGAGACGTTCATGAACGGCGCGATCTCGCTGGTGTAAGAATTGTAATAGTAGCTCTTGGTGAAGTCCGTATTATACACGGTCTCCGGGTTTTTACGAACCAGCTCCTCCCAGAGCTCCGTGCCCGGCATGGGCGTCGCGATCGAGAACATGGCCTCGCTCAGCCGCAAGCTGGCCGCAAACTCGATGGTCTCCTGCATCGTCTGTTCGTTGTCGCCGGGCAGGCCGAGGATGAAGTAGCCCTTGCTCATGATGCCCGCGTCCTCGGTCCACTCGATGGCCTGGCGCACCTGATCCAGGTTGATGTGCTTGGCGGTCTTCTTCAGGATCTCCGGGTTGCCCGACTCGATGCCGAAGTGAATCTGGCGGCAGCCCGCCTGGTACATCTTGCGCAGCAGCTCCGGCGTGACCCGATCCACGCGCGCCAGACAGCGCCAGCGCACGCCGATGTCCTGCGAGATGAAGTAATCCAGGATGACCTCCAGCCGCTTGACGTTGATGGTGAAGAGGTCGTCCATGAAGTAGAAGTTGCGGACGCCGTACTCCTCGATCAGATAGCGCAGCTCGGCCACGATGTTTTCCGGGGTGCGCTGGCGATAGGTGCGGCCCACGATGCCCTTGAAGCAGAAGGAGCACTTATAGGGGCAGCCGCGGCTCGTCAACACCGTGAACATCTGCTCGCCGGTCGGCGCATAGAGCGGATACTTGTCCAGCTCGAACAGATGCCGCGCGGGGAAGGGCAGCACGTCCAGATCCGGGATCAGCTCGCGCTCGCCGCCATCCACCACCTGGCCGTCCGCATCTTTGTACCAGAGGCCCCGGTTCGTGGACCAGTCGGTGTCGCCCCGCTCGACCTGGCGCAGCCAGTCGCGGAAGACGAACTCGCCCTCGCCGCACACCAGGAAGTCGAGGTTCGGATTTTGCAGCGTCAATTTCGGCAGGGTGGTGGCATGCGGCCCGCCGATGATGGTGAGCACCCGCGGCCCCAGCTTCTCCTTCAGCAGCGCGGTCGCTTCCTCCACGCTGTTGTACGAGGTGGTCATCGAAGTGAACGCAATGACATCGGGCCGCCATGCCGCGATCGTCTCGACGTCCTCGGCCACGGGGCGCTTGGGCCGCAGCCCCATGTCGAAGACCGCGACGGTATGGCCCTCCTGCTCGGCCATGGCCGCCAGATAGGCCAGCCCGAGCGAGGGGTAAGAGTTGACCAGCCCGTGCCACTTCGGGCCCACGAGAGCAACGCGCATGTACAAACCTCCGTAGGAGCGTTATGCCTGTCACCCCAGCATAACCCTCGGATGTGAAGGGTTCATGGCAGAGGGGCCTCTCTACCATGAACGATTATCTATAGTGCGGGCGGTCACGACCCCGCCCGGCGCCGCGGCGCGCTACTGCGCCGACTCGATGGCCCGGCGCAGCTCCGTCTTCTCCCGGCGCGGCACCACCGTGCGGTAGGCGATGCGCAGGTTGCGCCCGAACTTGAGCCAGAAGTCCTTGCGGCGCATGGCCCGCGCGATGTACTTGGGCCGCCAGTAGAACTGCCGATACGCCTTGCGGTACATCTCTTCCATCAGCTCCGCGGTGAGGTCGCCCATCTCGTAGCGCGCCTTGGCGTCGAAGAAGACGTAGTCCTCCCAATCCTGCATCAGGAAGCGGCCGTTCTTCTTGACCTGCTCGTAGACGATCGTCCCCGGATAGGGCGTCATCATGCTGAAGTTGGCGATCATCGGGTCGAGCTCGATGGCGAAGTCGATGGTCTTCTGCATGGTCTCCCGCGTGTCGCCGGGCAGGCCGATGATGAAGAAGCCGATGGTCTCGAGGCCAGCGGCCTTGGCGTTCTTGAAGGCCTGGCGGATGGTGTCGTGATCCACGTGCTTGTCGATCTTGACGATCATCTCCTCGTCGCCGGTCTCGACGCCGAACGCGGTGCGCTTCAGGCCGGCCTGCTTGAGCTTGACCAGCATCTCATATTCCGCCAGGTTGGCGCGGATGCCGTTGACGAAGATCCACGGCACATGGTTGAGCTTGTTGGCGATGATCAGGTCGGCCAGCTCGCTTAGCCGGTTGCGGCGGATGTTGGCGCTGTCGTCCAGCACGCCGATCTCCAACGCGCCCAGGTCGCGCACCAGGTGACGCCACTCCTCGACGACGTTCTCCGACGAGCGGGCGCGCCACTTGATCGGCATGATGCTCTGCGAGCAGAAGGTGCAGCGATAGGGACAGCCGCGGCTGGTCATGATCGAGAAGCTGCGCTCGCCGGGGATCGCGTCGGTGGCCGGCTGCAAGTTGGTGTACCGGTTCATCTTGAACAGGTGATACGCGGGCCAGGGCAGGCTGTCGAGATCCGAGATCACCGGCGCGTCCGCGTTGCGGTGCAACTGGCCGTCGGAGGTCTTGTAGCTGAGGCCCAGCGTGTCGCGGAACAGATCCAGCCCCGGGTCCATCAGCCCCGTGGCCGTGAACTCCGGCTGGTCACGCAGATAGGAGTCCACGATGTTGCTGATCGCCAGCCAGGGGCCTTCCCCCTCGCCGCGCACGACGATATCGACCTGCGGCTGGCGGATCGACTCGAAATCCAGCTCTTCGGAGACGACGCTGACATGGGGCCCGCCCAGGACGATGGGGATGTCCATCTCCTTCTTGATGGCGGCCGCGGCGCGCCACGATTGCCGGACCTGCGGCGTGTTGGTGGTGATGCCGACCAGGTGGGGCTTGAACTCGTGGAGAAATTCGGCCAGCGGCTGGTCTTCCACGTCCGCATCATAGATGCGCACCGTGTCGCCGCGGCGCTCCGACACCGCGCCCAGATAGCCCAGCGCCAGATGCGGGGACGTCCGCGTATCGATCGGCAGATGGAACTTCGGATTGATCAGTACGACTCGCAAAGGAACCTCCAGACGATGGAAGATTGAAGCTGGAAGAAGGAAGATGAGCGATCACCGCTCTCCTGATTTGGCTTCCTTCTTCCCCCTTAGACCTTCAATCAACTCTTGATTTTCATGAAATGCAGCGCGGTCTTGAGCAGCTCTTTCGGGCCGGCCTTGATCGGATGCACACGGTAGTAGATCGCATAGCCCTTGTGCAGCTTGTGGATCCACCAGAACAGGTTATCGACAACAACATTGTGCGGCAGACGGATCAGGCGGCGGATGGCCGGCTCCAGCCAGGGCCATTCGACGCCGATGGCAAAGAGGCGCTGGAGATGTTCGCGGGCGCGGCGATCCTCTTCGCTTTCGAACACGATCAGCGAGTGATCCCACGCCACCTCGCCGATATCGTCCAGCGTGCCGGCCAGCAGCTCACGTTCGACCGTGAACTGGCCCAGCTCGGTGCCCGGATAGGGCTGGAACAGGAAGGCGTACGGATAACTGATGCGCGCCGCGTGGTTCAGCCGCATCGTATCCAGGTCGTCCTCCAGCGTGCTGGTGGGCAGGCCGAGGATGTTGGTCGCGGTGATGTGGATCCCCGCCTCGCGCACCATGCGCCCGGCGTCGATCATATCCTGCCGCGTCATGCGCCGCTTGAGCAGCTCGACGCGGATATGATCGTTCGCGGCCTCGATGCCCATGCTGACAGTCGAACAGCCGGCCTTCTTGAGCAGCGCGACCTTGTGCGGATCCTTGACGAGCAGGTTCGCGCGCACGTTGGCGAAGAAGGGCAGGCCGACCTCGCGCGGCCACTTCTCCGCAAACTCCTCCAGCCAGTCGTTGTAGAGGATGAACAGGTCGTCGATGAACACGGCCTGTTCCAGCGGCCAGCGCTCCCGCACCGCCTTGACCTCGGCGACGACATCGTCCACCGACCGCTGCTGGCCGCGGCGCTCGCCCTTGTAGATCTGATAATACGCGTGGTTGAAGCAGTAGGTGCAGGCGTAAGGGCAGCCGCGCGAGCTGATGAAGTGTTTGATCTTGCTGGCCGCGAGATCGGGATATTTGTCGTAGATCAGCGCGCGATCCGGGTGGGGCAGCGCGGACAGGTCGTGGATGAGCGGCCGCGGCGGGTTCTTGACCACCTCGCCGTCCACGTTGAACCACCAGTTGGCCAGGTTCGTGTCATACGCGCCGTTGCGCCGGGCCAGCGCATCCGCCAGATCCAGCATGGCGCCCTCGCCCTCGCCGATGCAGATGCCGTCGACGCCCGGCTCCGTGATCATGTCCGGGAAGAAGGTGGGGTGCGGCCCGCCGAACACAGAGAAGACCGGCTTCTGGCCCGCCGCGGCGCGGCGCGGGTTGAGCCCGGCCCGCAGGCGGCGGTTCAGCTCGAAATAGCCGCGCTGCGAGCCGGTCATGACGCTGTAGGCCAGGATGTCGGGCTGAAAGTTCAGCGCATACGCAAGCGGGTCTTCGATGTCCGCGACCGTCAGGGCGACCGTGTGCCCCGCCTGCTTCAGGGCGGCGGACATGGACATGATGCCCTGCGGCTCATAGCTGAGTTCCGTCGCGACAAACAGGACGCGCAACTTGCCCTCCACCCGCCGCTCAACCCTTGACCACGGCCAGCGGCTCCAGCCGGGCCACGATCCG
This sequence comes from Chloroflexi bacterium ADurb.Bin325, assembly GCA_002068935.1. Lineage (GTDB taxonomy): Bacteria > Chloroflexota > Anaerolineae > CG2-30-64-16 > CG2-30-64-16 > MWBF01. The sequence goes on along the minus strand of MWBF01000010.1, from coordinate 5,906 downwards.
GGCGAGGCCCGCGGCCTCGACCACCGCGACGACCTGATCGACATCCTTGTAGGCCTGGGGCGCTTCCTCGGCCAGCCCGCTCAGGCTGCCGGCGCGCACGACGATGCCCTCGTGCGCGAGCTCGCCGCGGAGCTGCTCCCCGCGCACCTGGCGCTTGGCCTCCGCGCGGCTGAGCACGCGGCCCGCGCCGTGACAGCAGGAGCCGAACGTCTGCGCCATCGCGCCCGCGGCGCCGACCAGGACGTAGGACGCCGTGCCCATGCTGCCGGGCACCAGCACGGGCTGGCCGACGGCCCGATAATCCTCCGGCAGATCGGGATGGCCCGGCCCGAAGGCGCGCGTGGCGCCCTTGCGGTGCACGCAGACCTGCTGGCTGCGCCCGCCGACCTGGTGGGTCTCGATCTTCGCCATGTTGTGCGCCACGTCGTAGACCAGCGACAGGCTCCAGTCGCGCACGCGGCCGGCCAGCGCCTCCGCAAAGGCCTCGCGCACGCGGTAGGTGAGCACCTGGCGGTTGGCCCAGGCATAGTTGGCCGCGCAGTTCATGGCCGCCAGATAGTCCTGGCCCTCCCGCGAGTCGAGCGGCGCGCACACGAGCTGTCGGTCGGGCAGCTCGAAGCCGAAACGTCGGCTGGCCTTCTGGAAGCTCGCAATATAATCCGTCGCCACCTGGTGGCCCAGCCCGCGGCTGCCGCAGTGGAGCTGCACCGCAATCTGGCCCTGGCGCAGGCCCAACGCATCCGCGGCCGCGGCGTCATAGATGGCGCTGACGACGTCGATCTCGGCGAAATGGTTGCCGGAGCCGAGCGTGCCCACCTGGGCCTGCCCGCGCTGCTTGGCCGCGGGGCTGACCTTGTCGGGGTTCGCGCCCGGCACGCAGCCGCGATGCTCGGTATGTTCCACGTCGGCGGGCGTCGCATAGCCCTCGCGCTGAGCCCACTGGCTGCCGTCGGCCAGGATGCGATCCAGCTCGGCCTTGTTGATGTGAAGCTGGCCCTTGACGCCGACCCCGCCCGGCACATGCCGGTAGAGCGCATCGGCCAGCGCGGCCATGTGGGGCCGCGCCTCCTCGACATCCAGGTGCGAGGCGACGAGGCGTATCCCGCAGTTAGACACGACGAAACTGTTCGCGACGAAGTTGTGGTCGGGATGCTCGACGGTAAAATCATAGACGACATCCACGTCGTCGACCGGCTCGATCTTAGCGATCTGTTCCCACACCATGCCGCTGTCTTTCAGCCCTTGTGTTGCCCATGCACGATACTGCTCGAACGTCGCCATTTTGTTGCCGGCTCGCACTTTCCGGGCCGGATCACGGTAGAGGGAGTGCTCCAGGAAGCTTGCGTCCGTGTGCTCGGTTGCCAGCGCTCCGTAGATGGCCGTCGGGGTCGCGCCCTGCGCATGCATCGCCACCGCTTCGCGGGCGGCCGTCTGGCGGGCTTCGAGCACCCGCGCCTTGCGTTTCAGATACTGCGTTGCGTATCCTGCCAGCACTCGCTTGCGCCGGTTATAGTCATACCCGACCCGCCCCCACAGGTGGATCAGGGTGTCAGGATCGGACGCGATGATGAGGCGCACCCGTTGCGACTGCGCGCCATGTGGGCTTTCCTGCCCATCGTGCGCGCTGATTTTGTTGATCCGGATGCCGAAGTTCTGTAGCAGGCGGGCGATATCTTCCATAAAGCGGATGCCGCTTTCGAGATATCCCTCCCGCTTGTTGATGGCGAGAACCGGCGTGTAGAAGTTTGCGCCGTGAGCGTTGAATGCCTTCGGCGCGCTCATTTCCGCGCCGAACAGGCCGGCCAGGAACAACCGCTGCTGCCAGAGCGGGCAGTCGTATAACCACTCCGGCACGCGGAAATCCTGCTGCGTCTTATTGCCGACAGGCACGCCCAGAGTTTCCAGCAACAGCGCAAAGGCAGACCCAACCACCTTGAAAGAAGATGCCTGATGCGAGAAGTCGTACTCGCCATACTGCGTGACGATGTGATGCTCTCGCTGCCGCGTGTACACCCGCGAAGGAGTGATGCCAAGCCTTTGGATGTCGCGGCGGAGCTCCTCCAGATCGTCGGGCTCGCCGTAGAACCATGTGACGCCCTTGCCGTCGCCGCCTTCATAGTGGATGTGCCCGTCACCGATGACGAATCCTGCGATGCGAATGAGATAGGGCAATGCCGCGGAATCACGGTTGAGCGGTAGCAGGTTGAGACGCCGTAGAAAGCCGAATATCTGTTCCGTGGCGTTGCCCGCGATCTTCTTCTCGCGGCGTTTGAGCGTCTCGCGGATCTCTGCTTCGGTGACGAGCGGCCCCGCTGGGGCCGGCTGATAGCCAACGCCCTCGAACGGTGCAAGCGCGACCCGCGCCCCTACGGCCAGTTTGCCGAGCTCGACCATCCCGTCAGGCGTCCAGAAGGGGTGATCCGCGGTGGCAATGACTTCGTCGCCGCTCTCGGTGTATACCCGGTATACGGGTGCGGAGGGCCGCTGTTTGAGGAACCGGACGGCGCGCGTCGAGCTTGCCCGCTGTTGCGCGAAATCCTGGCAGGCTAGCTCCGTCTGCGGCCAGTCCGTCTCCATCTCGGCAATGGCGCGCGTAAAGCCCAACGCGTTCAACACGCGGCTGTCGCCGTGAAGGCAGTTAATATCGTAGCCCACGCCGCCCGGCGAGACGACGCCGTGCGGCAGCAGCGTCGCCGCGACGCCGCCGATGGGGAAGCCGTAGCCCTGGTGGATGTCGGGCATCGCCAGAGCATAACCTACCACGCCGGGCAGCGTGGCCGTATTGACCAGCTGCTCCAGCGAACGATCTTCCAGCGCCTTGGCCAGGATGTCCTGGTCGGCATAGAGCCGCGCCGGGACGCGCATATCCGGCCGGAACGACTGCGCAATCTCGTAGAGATGGTCGCCGACAGGAGTGAGGTCATGTTGCAGGATGGGTTTCATGGCCGGCCTCCTTCTTTCATAGTAGAGACGTTCCAACGGAACGTCTCTACCGGGTCGCGCCGCTGGTTTTTATCCCGCTCAGTGACAGCCGCAGCCGCCGCCCGCGGAGTGACCGCCGTCGCCACAGCCACAGCCGCCGCTCTCGGAATGGCCGCCGCCGCCACAGCCGCAGCTCGAGACGATGTTCGGGTTTTCGATGTGGAACCCGCCGCCCATGACGCCGTCCACGAAATCGATGCTCGAGCCTTCCATGTACTCGCGGCTCTGAGGATCGATGATGATGCGCAGGCCGTGCTGTTCGAAGACGTTGTCCACCGGCCGCGGGTTGTTGTCAAAGGTCATGCCGTACTGCAAGCCGCTGCACCCGCCGCCGCTCACAAACACGCGCAGCGCGTGGGTCTCGCGGACACCCTGCTCGCGCATGAGCGCGTCGAGCTTCTGCGCGGCCGCTTCCGTCAACGTCACGATGGTCTCTTCGATGGTCTCGACAGACATATGTCCTCCGTAGATGATCGAGTGGCCGCCGGTCGATCCCGACAGCCCCGGTAGCTGGCTCTGAGCTTAGTGTCTATCCGAAAAGCGCTGGAGCTTACCTCACCCCCCATCCCCCTCTCCTGACGTTAGGCGAGCCTTCGGCTCGCACGTCAGGAGAGGGGGAGCCGAGGGGGTGAGGCCAAGCATCGAGCGCCTTCCCCGCCCGTCCGAAGCCTGCCTGGGACGGGAGCGCCCGGTTAGCCGCCGATCTGGCTCATCTCCCTCGATTTTGCGATGTCGTGCTGTTCCAGCCGGTGGCCCCACGGCTTGCGGAAGGCCGCCTCGGCCATCAGCCGGCGCAGGGTCGCAAAATCGGCGCCCGCCCGCAGCGGGGTCAGCAGATCCGCCTCGTCGTCGCGCAGCAGGCAGAGGCGCAGCCTGCCGTCCGCCGTCAGGCGCAGCCGGTTGCAGCCCTCGCAGAACGGCTCGCTGACGCTGCTGATAAAGCCGAGCCGCCCGCGTGCGCCGGGCAGGCGATAGGGCCGGGCCGGGTCGTGGCCGTTGTGTCCCGGCACGGCCTCCAGCGGCCCCAGCGCCGTTTCGATGCGCCGCCGCGTCTCCGCGGACGACACCACCTGATCCTGCTGGAAATCCGCCACGCTGCCGAACGGCATCAGCTCGATAAAGCGGATCTCCCATGGATTCGCCAGCGAGAGCCGGGCCAGCTCGACGACCTCGTCGTCGTTGAAGCCGCGCGTCACGACGCAGTTGAGCTTGATGGGCAGCAGCTCCGCGGCTTCGGCGGCCGCGATGCCCCGCCACACGTCGGCCAGGTCGCCGCGCCGCGTGATGCGCCGGAACTTCGCCGGATCGAGCGAGTCCAGGCTGATGTTGGCCTGCGCCAGCCCGGCCGCGGCCAGGGCCTCGGCCTGCTCCGCCAGCTTGACCCCGTTGGTGGTCATCACGACCCGGGCGATGCCGGGGATCGCGACGATCTCGCGCACCAGATCGACCACACCGTGGCGCACCGTGGGCTCGCCGCCCGTCAGCCGCACCTTGTCGACGCCCAGGCTGGCCGCAACCCGGATCAGCGTCAGGATCTCGTCGTCTTGCAGCAGCGCGGCCGCGGGCCGGAAGCGGATGTCCTCCGGCATGCAGTAGACGCAGCGCAGGTTGCACGCGTCGGTCAGCGACACGCGCAGATAGTTCAGCCGGCGGCCGTAAGAATCATGCATCGTCCCTGAGACGTCGTTGAGGGCGTTGGCGTCCATGATTCCGCGATCAGGCGTTGTTGTCCGGCTGGCTGTCGGGCGTTTGGTTCGTCTTCTTTCCGGCGGGGATCAGATAACGGCAGTGGGTCGTTCCGTCGAGCACGCGCGACTCCAGCCGGATCGTCCCCGGGATCAACTGCTGCAGGATGACCTGATCCATCAGGCAGATTTCTGGATGCCGGCCCGATACGCCGGCATAGGGGCAGTTGCAGGCGTGCAGTTCGTAGTGATCGTTGCGCGCCACCCAGCGCGCTTCGTAGCCCTGGCTGGACAGAAAATCGGTGACCTGGGCGAGCCGTTCCTCGACGGTCTGGTCCTCGGTCTGGGCCGGCGCTTCCTGCACGGTGCGCTGCGCCACCCGCTGCAGCACCTCGTGGACGACGGCCTCGGGCAGCGCGGCCTTGAGCTCGGCCAGCAGATGGTCGGTCAGGATGTCGTGGCGCTGCGGGAACAGCCTGTAGGCGTCCTCCGTCAGCGCGTACATCTGGCTGGGCCGGCCGGCGCCGCCCCGACGCCGCAGCCCGTTCAGCTCCACGAGGCCCTCGCTGGCGAGGATGTCGAGATGATGGCGCACGGAGACCGCAGCCATGCCGAGCTGCTCGGCCAGCTCGGCCACCGTGGCCGAGCCTTTATCCCTCAGGATTTCCGTGATACGGCGCCTGACCGGCTGCACTTGTCCGCTCCATTACATCAGAATTGCCGCCGCGGCATCCGACGGCAAAGGGATGATAGCATAGAAGCCTGGCCCTGTCAATTACTCTGATTTTAGTCATAGATATTCGGCCGTATCTTAGCGCCCGCGCGGACGTCTTAGAGATTGACTGAGGAGTCCGAAACTGGCGGTTGGAGACCGCTGCCACATTTACCGAGTCCCTGCGGACTTGTGGGCTTGAGTCTGCGCAGGCTGACTCGGCAATGGTGGCCGTGACTTCAGTCGCCAGGGAACTTTTTGAACAGGCTTCGGGCCTGCGGAAGCGGCGTGATGCTTTCGGCACGCCCATGTCTATCAACCGATAATATATGCATAATTTGTGGGCATGCGGTGCGGTCGACCAGAGCCATATCTACAAATAAAGCATATTTACTTGTTGCTTGAATCGATCATGGCTAGGCGTGGGGCGTGGGTTGCACGGGGAATTGTAAGAATCTATCCGAAAATCGCTCTGGCCGGTCTCCGACCGAGCCAGAGGGGCACGGTCAGAGACCGGCCCCAGCGGG
>MWBF01000009.1 GCA_002068935.1 Chloroflexi bacterium ADurb.Bin325 | reverse complement strand
AGCGCGAGACGTCTCAGGGGGCACGGTCGGAGACCGGCCCCAGCGATATGTTAAACGAGGCGCTGAAGCGCCCACTACGAACATAACGGGCTTGTAGTAGGCGCTTTAGCGCCATTTAGCGCGAGACGTCTCAGGGGGCACGGTCGGAGACCGGCCCCAGCGATATGTTAAACGAGGCGCCGAAGCGCCCACTACGAACCTGGCAAAGCGCCATTCAGCGCCGCGTCATCCCCCAGACGAACACGACCGCGGCCGCGATCAGCAAACCCGTGTTCAGGCCGCCCGGCCCCTCGCTCGTCCGCAGCAACACCCCCGCGCCGAGCAGCCCGATGGCCGCCAGGCCCCAGGTCAGCCGGTCGACCGAGCGCTCCAGCCGCCGGAGCGCCCTGGCCGCGTCGGGCGCCATCGCGACCTGCTGCACCAGCTCGCCCCGCTCGACGCGCGTCAGGAAGCGCTCGACCCGCGCGGGCAGGCGCAACGTCAGGCGCAGCAGCTCGCCGATCTCATCCAGCACCCCGCGCCACTCGCGCTTGAGCTGGTCCGAGGCCAGCCGCTCGGCGAAGGGCAGGGTCGCGGCCCACGGGTCGAAGTCGGGATCCAGCGCCGTCGCCATGCCGTAGAGGATCGCCACCGCGCGGATGGCGAAGAGGATGTCGGTCGGGAACTGGAACGGCATCTCGAAGAGCAGGTCGCGATACTCGCGCATCACGAACGGGATCTGCTGCATCGCGCCGTCGGTGAGCTGCCCCATGCGCATCCCGCCGAGCCGCGCAAACAACACCTCGTGCAGCTCCTCCAGGCGCTGCCGGTCCGCGCCGGGGAGCATGACGCCGGCGTCGAAGTACGCCTGGACGAGCCGGTGCGCATCGCGCAGGCCGACCGCGATCGCGACATCGCGCATGGCGGTGCGCATCGCCTCCGGCACGACGGCCACCATGCCGAAGTCCACGAAGATGAGCTGGAAGGGCCGCGCGGCGGATGCGGGCGCGTCGTCCGGCGGGGCCAGCGGGTGCACGAACAGATTGCCGGGGTGCGGGTCCGCGTGGACGAAGCTGTGGACGAAGATCTGCTCCAGATAGGTGTCGTACAGCTTGCGGGCCACCTCGGCCCGGCTGACGCCCGCGGCCTGGATCGCCGGCAGGTCGTCGATCTTGATGCTCGCCACGTTCTCCAGCGTCAGCACGCGACGGGTCGTCACCTCCCAGAAGACGTCCGCGATGTAGATGCCGGGGTCGTCGGCGAAGTCCGCGGCAAAACGGTCCGCGTTGCGGCCCTCCTGCACGAAGTCCAGCTCCAGCCGCGTGGTGCGCGAGAACTCGTCGTAGAGGCGATCCAGATCGACGCGGCGGCTGGCCGGCGGATACAGCTTGAGCCAGCTTGCGGCCAGGCGGAGCGCGGCCAGGTCGGTCTCGACCAGTTGCTCGATGCGGGGCCGCTGCACCTTGACCACGACCTCCTCGCCGGTCACGAGCCGCGCCTTGTGCACCTGCGCCAGCGATGCGGCGGCCTCCGGCTCCGGCTTGAACCAGGCGAAGACCTCCGTCGCCGGCCGCTTGAACTCGGCCGCGATGACCGCCTGCACATCGGCCAGCGTCTCCGCGGGCACCTCGTCTTGCAGGCCGCGCAGCTCCCTGGTCACATCCTCGGGCAGGATGTCCACGCGGATGCTGAGAAACTGGCCCAGCTTGATGAGCACGCCGCCATACTCGATGGCGAGACGGCGGAAGCGCCGGGCGTGGGCCTGCCAGCGCGGCCGGCGGTTGGCGCGCACGTAGGAGCGAAAGCCCGGCACGCGCCGCAACACCAGATCCCAGCCGATGAAGGAGAGAAAGACGCGCGCAAAAAAGAGGGCCAGGCGCAGATAGCGCGCCCGGTCGAGCCGGCCTGACGGCGGAGCCTCCTGCCCTGCGCCGCGGGCCAGCTCCGACAGATCCATCGTCTTCGGCGCGGCCGGGTCTGCGGCCCGGCGCTGGCGACGCCCGAATTGCGGTTGTGAAGCAGCCATAGAATCCCTTCCTGTAGCAGAGTCATTCTAGTCCGCCTGGCGCAGGGGGTCAATATGGCGGGGTTCTTTGACAGTTCGCGGCCGTTGCGTATAATTCAGGTGATACAAATATACGCATCGCGGAGTTTCCCCATCAACGGAACCGGACATGGCCTGATCGAGGCGCTGCGGCTGATCTTCACAGGAGACGCCGCGCTACTGGAAATCGTTTCCCTCTCGCTGCGCGTCTCCGGCATCGCGCTGCTCTTCAGCACGCTCATCGGCGTGCCGCTGGGCGCGGCGCTGGGGCTGGGCCGCTTCGTGGGGCGCAAGCTCATCGTCGCGTTCATGTACACGGGGATGGGCTTCCCGCCCGTGGTCATCGGGCTGATCGTCTACCTGCTGCTGTCGCGCAGCGGGCCGCTCGGCAGTCTGAACTCGCCCGTGGTGCCCACGCTGTTCACGCCCGGCGCGATGGTCATCGCGCAGTCCATCATCGCGTTTCCCCTGGTGGCGGGGTTCACGATGGCCGCGGTCATGGGCGTCGACGCGGGGCTGCGCCAGCAGGTGCGCGCGCTCGGCGCGACGACCTGGCAGACGACGCTGACCGTGCTGGCCGAGGCACGCGTCGGCGTGATCGTCTCCATCATCGCGGGCTTCGGCGGCATCATCTCGGAGGTCGGCGCGGTGATGCTGGTCGGCGGCAACATCGACGGCCGCACGCGCGTGCTGACGACCGCCATCGTGCTGGAGACGCGGCAGGGCAACTTCGACCTGGCGCTGGCGCTCGGCGCGATCCTGCTGGCGATCACCTTCATCATCAACGTGGCGATGCTGCGCATGCAGGGAAAGACGCTCGACGAGTGACCCGCGGATGAACGACGACCAGCCCTTCTGCTATCGGGTGCAGAACCTCACCAAGGCCTACGGCAGCCGCCAGGTGTTGCAGCTCGACGCGCTCGACATCCGGCCCGGCGAGATCTTTGCGCTGGTCGGCCCCAGCGGGTCGGGCAAGAGCACGCTGCTGCGCCTGCTCAACTTCCTGGAGCCGCCCACCTCCGGCGCGATCACGTTCCAGGATGCGACGGTCGACGCCGGCCGGCCGGCGCCGCTGGCGCTGCGTCGCCGGGTGACGACCGTCGCGCAGCGGCCCATCCTGCTGAACCGCAGCGTGTGGGCCAACGTGCAGTTCGGCCTGCAACTGCGCGGCAGCCGGGATCGCGAGGGGACGGTCGCGGCCGCGCTGGCCGAGGTCGGGCTGGCGCACCTCGCCAGGCAGGCGGCCCGCACGCTCTCCGGCGGCGAGGCGCAGCGCGTGGCGCTGGCCCGTGCGATGGTCATCGCGCCGGACGTGCTGCTGCTCGACGAGCCGACCGCCAACCTCGACCCCTACAACGTCGGCGTCATCGAGGAGACCGTCCGCCGGCTCAACCGCCAGCGCGCGATGACGGTCGTCCTGGTGACGCACAACGTCTTCCAGGCGCGGCGCCTGGCGCACCGCATCGGGCTGCTGCTGGACGGCCGGCTGATCGAGATCGCGGCCACCGAGGATTTCTTTGCGAATCCCCAGGACCCCCGCACGGGCGCGTTCGTGCGCGGGGAAATGGTATATTAATTTCCTGACCATCGGAGGAGAAAATGTTCAAGCGCAACATAACTTTCTTGATCCTGCTGGCGCTGGTCGGCCTGCTGGCCGCCTGCGTCCCGCCGCCCGCGGCCCCGCCCGCGGCTGAGCCCCCGGCCGCGGGCGAGCCCGCGACAGCCGAACCCGCGGCGCGCGAGCGGCTGATCCTTGCGACGACCACCAGCACGGCGGACTCCGGCCTGCTCGACTACATCCTGCCCGATTTCGAGTCGAAGTACAACGCCGACGTGGACGTGATCGCGGTCGGCACGGGCCAGGCGCTGGAGATCGGCTCGAAGGGCGACGCCGATGTCGTGCTCGTGCACAGCCGCAAGGGCGAAGACCAGTTCGTCGCGGACGGCCACGCCAAGGAGCGCTTCGACGTGATGTACAACGACTTCATCATCGTCGGCCCGCCCGCGGACCCGGCCGGCATCAAGGGCATGGAGACGGGCAAGGAGGCGCTCACCGCCATCGCGGAGAGCGAGAGCCCGTTCGTGAGCCGGGGCGACAAGTCCGGCACGCACACCAAGGAGCTCAGCATCTGGGCCAGCGCGGGCATCACGCCGACCGCCGAGATGGCGTGGTATCACAGCATCGGCCAGGGCATGGGCGATACGCTGCTGTTTGCGCAGGAACAGCAGGCCTACACGATGACCGACCGCGGCACCTACCTGTCGATGGCCGACAAGCTGCCAGACCTGGAGATAATGGTGGGCGGCGAGAGCGTGGCGGAGAACAAGGATAAGACCCTGCTGAACCTGTACGGCGTGCTGGCCGTCAACCCGGACATGCACCCCAACGTCAAGGCCGACCTGGCGAACAAGTTCGTGCAGTGGCTGATCTCGCCGGAGATGCAGGAGAAGATCGGCGGCTACGGCGTGGAGAAGTTCGGCCAGCCGCTCTTCTACCCGAACGCGCAGCAGTAACGGCGCGAGGGTTGCCTCACTCCCTCGGCTCCCCTCCTGACCCGCAGGTCAGGAGAGGGGGCTGGGGGGAGAGGCAACCCCAGCAGGTTTTCGGATAGGCTCTTATCTGCGCCTGGGCCGCTCCGGCATGCGCCCCAGCCGGCCGAACATCATATCGCGCATGGAGCTGCCCGCGGTCGGCATATCGACGGCCGGCGCCTGGTCGTCCCAGTTGCCGCGCGCCTGCGCAAGCAGCCAGCTCCGCCCCGCGGCCAGCCCGCGATCCACCTGCGCGACGACCGCTTCCTCCTCGCCGTTGAGCAACTGCTCGCGCCACGCGCTCAGCTCCCCGATCAGGCGATCGAGCCACAGCGCGACGATCTCCCGGTTGGCAAAAGGCCCGTCCATCGCGGCCTGCCCGTCCGCCGCGGAGAGGAGCGTGCTGGCAAAGAACTGTCCGCCGGCCACCTTGCGCAGGTCGCCCCACCCGCTGCTCGTGGTCAGCAGCGACAGCAGCGCGGCCGCGGCAATCGCGGGCAGATGCTCCACCGCAGCGACCAGGCCGTCGTGCTCCTCCGCATCGAGGAAATAGGGCCGCGCGCCCAACGCCTCCGCCACATCCGCCGCGAGACGCACCGCGGTGTCGTTCGTGCGCAGGTCGGGCGTCAGGCAGAACATCTTCTGGTCGAACAGGTCGGCGCGCGCGGCGTCCAGCGTGGCCTCATCCGCCACCACGATCGGGTGGCCGCCGACGAAGTAGGTGTCGTCGGGCAGCAGCTCCCTGGCCCAGGCCATGACCGGCTTCTTGACGTCCGCGGTGTCCACGATCACGCAGCCGGTCTTCAGCTCACCGGCGATCGCCTCCAGCGTGTCGTGGATCTCGTTGAGCGGCAGCGCCAGGATGACCCGATCCGCGCTGCGCACGGTGTTGATGAGGTTCCACTCCGTCCGATCCACCGCGCCCATCTTGCGGGCGCGGCCGGCGACCTCGGGGTTGCGGTCGTGGCCGATCACGTACACCCGATCCTGGAAGCGGCGCAGCGCAAGCCCGGCGGAGGCCCCGACCAGCCCCAGCCCGACGATTGCCACCTGAAGTTTCTCGCCCATATGCTCTCCCTATTGATTGTCGTCCGCTCGTTGCAGGGCGGCCAACAGTTGCGCGGCCGCCGCGTCCAGCCCGGCGACCGGCGGATGATCCTGATGATGACGCACCAGGAGGCACGTCAACGCATCGCAGCCCGCGGCCGCGGCCGCGGCTGCGCCCTGCTCCGCGTGATGCGCATAGACCCAGAAGGGCCGCCGCCAGTGGCCCCGGCGGGGCAGCGGGCCGCGCGCCCATGCCTCGAGCAGGCCGGGCCGATAGACTCGCAGCAGCACGATCGCGGTGCGGTGCAGCAGCGTGAGCCGCGCGGCGCTCTTGGCCGCATCGTGCAGCAGCGCGGCCCGCAGCAGCGCCGGGTGATCGTGGCCCGCCGCGACCAGGGCCCGCAGCACGTTCAGGCTGTGGCGCTGGTCGTTGCGCGGCATGGCGTCGAACAGCGGCTGCGCGGCCGGCGGCAGGACAACCTGCACCTCGCGGCGCTCCGCGGCGGTCAGCCCCCGACGATAGGCCAGCAGCCCCGCCGCAAACTGGCGCACCCGATAGGCCGCGCGATGCAAGGATGGCAGGCCGGGCGGACGCGCCCCCATGTCGCGGCGAGCTACCCCAGCAGGAACCGGTCGACGAGGCCCATTGCCGCGCCGAGCCACCGGCCCAGGAAGTTAAGCTGCGGCGAGATATAGCCGAGCATGAACAGGCCGAGCAGGATCAGCGGGCCGTAAGTCCCCAGGATGCGCATCAGCTCGCCGCCGGCGCGGCCCATGACCCCGCTCAGCACGCGGAAGCCGTCCAGCGGGGCCAGCGGGATCAGATTGAACACGCACAGCAGGACGTTGATGCCCACGAACACAAACACGAACTGATGCACGCCGCGAGGCAGCCCGGCGAACAGGCCCATCCGATACGGCACGGCCAGCAGCGCGGCCATCAGCAGATTGCTCAGCGGCCCGGCCAGCGAGACGAGTGCGCCGCCCCAGCGCGGGTTGCGCAGGTTGTGCTCGTTCACCGGCACCGGCTTCGCCCAGCCGATAAAGCTGACCAGCAGCAGCAGCGACCCCAGGGGATCGAGATGCGCCAGCGGGTTCAGGGTCAGGCGACCCATGCGTTGCGCGGTCGGATCGCCCAGCTTGTAGGCCGTCCACGCGTGCGCGAGCTCATGAATCGGGAACCCGACCAGCAGAATGACCGCCTTGGCGAGCAGCGTCCATACATCTAAAAAGGGCAAATTGCATCTCCAGCCGACGATTGGCGCACGGATTATAGCACAGATCCGCCGCGCGGCGGGAATGATGCGCCGCGGCTGGCGCGGCGGGCGCTAAATGGCGCTAAAGCGCCGACTACAAACCTGTTATGTTCGTAGTGGGCGCTTCAGCGCCTTGCCTCACGTATCGCTGGGGCCGGTCTCTGACCGTGCCCCCTGAGACGTTGCGCTGAATGGCGCTAAAGCGCCTACTACAAGCCCGTTAGGTTCGTAGTGGGCGCTTCAGCGCCTTGCTTCACGTATCGCTGGGGCCGGTCTCTGACCGTGCCCCCTGAGACGTTGCGCTGAATGGCGCTAAAGCGCCTACTACAAGCCCGTTAGGTTCGTAGTGGGCGCTTCAGCGCCTTGCTTCACGTATCGCTGGGGCCGGTCTCTGACCGTGCCCCCTGAGACGTTGCGCTGAATGGCGCTAAAGCGCCTACTACAAGCCCGTTAGGTTCGTAGTGGGCGCTTCAGCGCCTTGCTTCACGTATCGCTGGGGCCGGTCTCTGACCGTGCCCCCTGAGACGTTGCGCTGAATGGCGCTAAAGCGCCTACTACAAGCCCGTTAGGTTCGTAGTGGGCGCTTCAGCGCCTTGCCGCGCACCGGGTGAAGTGGCGCGAACGCCGCGGCCCGTGTTATCATCGTGACGCCATGACACGACACATCGACCTCTCCGCGCTGACCTGGCGCATGGGGCCGGCCCCGCGACAGCCGTTCACCGCACGCCCGGCGGACGACCGTCGCGCGGTGCGGGCGTGGCATCCGGCGCGCGTGCCCGGCGCGGTGCGCGCGGATCTCGCGGCCGCGGGCCTCGCGCCGCGGCCGGAGACGCCCGAAGACATCGCGGCCGGCGACTGGGCCGACGCGGTGGACTGGTGGTACGAGGCGCAGTTGCTGGCCGGCCGCCGCAGCGACGAACAGGTGGTGCTGGAGGCGGACGGCATCGACGACCGGTGCGCGGTCTGGCTGGACGACCGGCTGCTGGCCGTGCACGCGGGGATGTTTGCGCGGCAGGCGCTCCCCCTCTCGCCGTGGATCGATGCCGCCGGGCCGCACACGCTCGCCATCCGCATCTGGGGCACGGGCGCGCTGCCGCGGCTGCCCAACCCGCCGTGGCGTCGCCTCGTCCGCGGCGCGCTCAGGCTGACCGGCGTCGGGACCGAGTATTTCCCCGACCGCATGGCGACGCCGCACGCGCCGTTCAGCTTCGGCTGGGACTTCGCGCCGCGCATCTTCGGCAGCGGCGTCTGGGACGACATCCGCCTCGTCGTCTGCCGCGGGGCGTACATCGCGGACCTCCGCGCGACGCCGGAGCCGCTCACCGCGGACGACCCCGCGCCCGTCCGCTGGCGGGTGCGGCTGGCGTGGCGGCAGTTCACCGGAACACCCGTCGCGGTTGAGCTCGAGGTCGCACAGGGCGACGTCACACACAAAGTACGCTGCGATGTGACTACGGAGGATGTTTCTCCGGCCGAGCTGACGTTCGAGACGCCCCCGCTCCGGCGCTGGTGGCCGTGGGATCAGGGCGAGCCGCACCTGTGCCGCGTGACCGTCCGGCTGCTGGGCGCGGCCGGGCCGCTGGACGAGGCCAGCCTGACGACCGGGGTGTGCACGGTGCGCCGCGAGGCGCTGGCGGACGGCACGCCGTGGCGGTTCGTCATCAACGGCCGGCCCGTCTTTCTGCGCGGGGCGAACTGGACGCCCGCGGACATCCTGCCGGGGACCGTGACCCCCGCGGACTATGCCCGGCTGCTCGTCATGGCAAGGGACGCGGGCGTCAACTTCCTGCGCGTGTGGGGCGGCGGCGTGCGCGAGCGGGCGGCGTTCTGGGAGACGTGCGACCGGCTGGGCCTCATGGCATGGCAGGAGTTCCCGCTGGCGTGCGCGTTCCTCGACCATCACCCGCGCACCGCGGCCTATCTCGCGGCGCTGGCGGATGAGGCGCGCGGCGCGATCCGCAGCCTGCGCCACCATCCGAGCCTCATCGCGTGGTGCGGGGGCAACGAGATCAACCCGCGGCGCGAGCGCCTGCCGCTGGCCGCGCTGGCCGAGGCGCTGGCGCAGGAGGACGGCCGCCGGCCGTGGATCCCCGCCTCGCCGTCGGACGGTGATGTCCATCAGTGGAACGTCTGGCACGGCTTTGCGCCGTGGACGGAGCTGTCCGAGCAGGCCCCGCCCTTCATGAGCGAGTTCGGCCTCCAGGCGCTGCCGGACGCCGCGACCGTGGCCGAGATGTTCCCGGCCGGCGCGCCGCAGTCGCTCTTTGCCGCGGCGTGGCGCGCGCGCAAGGCGCAGCCGGACAAGCTGCGCCATTACGCAGGGCCGGAGATGACGGCGAGCCTTGCCAACGCCATCCGGCTGACCCAGCGCGTGCAGGCGGCCGCGCTGCAAGCGGGGATCGAGGCGTGCCGCATCCGCCGCGAGGGGGGCGACCCGACGGAGCGGCCCTGCGGCGGCGTCGCCTTCTGGCAGTTCAACGAGCCGTGGCGCGCGGTGAGCTGGTCGGTCGTGGATCGGGCGGGCCGGCCCAAGGCCGCCTATGCCGCCGTCACGCGCAGCTACCGGCCGCTGCTCATCGCGGCGCAGTTCCCGCGGCGTGAATATCGGGCGGGCGACATCTTCGAGGCGGAGCTGTGGCTGGTGAACGATCTGCCGCCCTCGAAACCCGGCTTTCCGGCGGAAGATGGGGCCTTGACCGCCGAGGCCTGGCTGGATGACCGGCGGGTATGGGCGGCGGACACGGCGCGGCCCGGAACCGGCGCATATCGGCTCGGCGCAATGCGCGCGGCGCTGGCCGCGCGACCGGAGGCGCTCACCCTCCGGCTGTTGCACCGCGGCGCGGTCGTCGCGGAGAACCGGTACGACCTGCAAGTTCCGCTGCCGGGGCCGCAGCCCCTCGCAAACCGCCTGCTTCGCTGGCTCGCTGACCGTCTGCTGGCCGCATAGGAGCCGGACTCAGTCATCCCCGATGAACGGGTGAACGCGGACATCCTTCGACTACGTCCGCACTGTGTGCGGCCTCCGCTCAGGATGCTTCCGCTCTAGGGCGCATTCAAAATCCCCGCAAAAACGTTGACACACCGGCGCTTCTGGGCTATCCTGGTCGACGTGCGTATCGTCATAAACGGCTGGTTCCGTGACCGCTTGACCACGGGCAGCGGCCAGTATCTGGCGGCGCTGAACGAATGGCTGCCGCGCGTGGGGGACGAACACGAATTCGTGGCCGTCCAGCCGGCCGGGCCGCGCGCGACCCAGTCGGGCGCGGCGCCGGGGGTCGAGTGGACGACCGCGCCGACCCCCTTCGACCATGTCAGCGAGAACCTGGCGAAGCTCTGGTTCGAGCAGGTCAGCTTCCCCGCGGCGTGCCGCCGCCTGCGCGCCGCGGTCGCGTTCGTGCCCTATTGGGCCGCGCCCTGGTGGTCGCCCTGTCCGGTGGTCGTCACCGTCCACGACCTGATCCCGCTGCTGCTGCCCGCGTATCGCGGGGGCGCGCTGCAACGGGGTTACACGTGGCTGGTGGGCCGGACCGCGCGCCGCGCGGCCGCGGTGCTCGCCGATTCCGAGGCCAGCCGCCAGGACGTGATCCGCCATCTCCACATCGCCGCGGGGCGCGTCCACGCCGTCCACCTGGCCGCGGACGCGCGCTTCCAACCCGGCGCAGACGCGGCAACGCTGCGCCGGGTGCGCGAGCGGTACGCGCTGCCCGACGGGCCGTTCCTGCTCTATCTGGGCGGATTCGACGCGCGCAAGAACCTGGCGCGCACGCTAGAGGCGTATGCGCGGCTCGTGCAGCGGCTCGCCGCGGAGGCCAGGGACGCGCCGCGGCTGGTGATCGCCGGGAAGCTGCCCGCGACGGACAGCGCATTTGCGCCCGACCCGCGGCCCATCATCGCCCGCCTCGCGCTGACGGAGCACGTCCATCTGCCGGGCTGGGTGGACGAGGCGGACAAGCCCGCCCTGTATGCGCTGGCGGCCGGCGCGCTCTTTGTCAGCGAATATGAGGGCTTCGGGCTGCCCGTCCTCGAGGCGATGGCCGCGGAGCCGCGCTCAGACGCCGGCCCGATGCCCGGTGAGTAGCCCGCCGGCCGCGGCGCAGCACGCAAAACGGAGCGGCTCTCGCCGCTCCGTTTTCGGTTCCCTCTACGAGGGGTGCAGCCCCCGCGGGCCGGCTACTTTTCGACGGTGATCATCACCTGCGTCTGGCCGTCGGCGGCCGTGATCACGATCTGCGCGGTCTGCCCGTCCTTGGTGAAGGCAAGCTGCGCCAATGAACCCATGCTCGTCGGCTCGCCTTCGGCCTCCCAGCCCGCGGCCGGCATCTGCTTCTGGTAGAACTTCACCACGTCCTCCGGCGCGCTCGCCGTCTTATAGAAGATCGCGCCGCCGAAGTTGCCCTTGCCCGTCGCATCGGCCATCATGGGCAGGTCGTTGGTCGCGCCGGCGCAACTCTCAGGCGCTTCGATGGTGATGGGCTGATCGATATCGCTCAGCTCCCAGGTCCACTCGCCCTTGCCCACCCGGGTCTCGTCATCGTCTGTGTCCAGGAAATCGAAGCCGCCCTCCCAGCGCGCGACATCTTTCACCACGTAGCCGCCGTCAGCGGCCACCCAGATCTCGCCGCTCACCTTGGCCGACCCCGTCAGCGCGAGGGTCTCCTCATCATATTGGTAGTGTCGCGCCCGCATGCCGTTGACAGTGTCCATGCCCACATAACGGGCATTTTCGAGAGCGCCCAGCATGGCAGGGTTGAAGAGCCCGCGCTCGAACTGGCTCTCTTCGTCGCTGGAGAAGGAGATGCACACCGGCTCCTCGCCCGCCTTGCCCCCCACCATATATGACATTCCGCCGACCTGCCAGATCTCGGCGGCGGCCGGCTCGGAGTCCTCGTCCGATGAGGTCGATGCGAAAGTGATGTGCAGCGCCTTGGGGTCGCTGGTATATTCCTCCGTCCAGTTCATGGTGGTGGTGACAGGCTTATCGTCCTCTGTGCCGCTCCACTCCAGGACCCACCGCGCCCGATAGCTCTTCAGCTTGTCGAGGCCCTCGGTGCGGTTGGTGATGGAGAGCGTCTCCTCGGTCGGTTCGGCCGTAGGAGCCTCGGTAGGCGCTACGACAGCTGTCGCTGTGGGCGCTTTCGTGGGCGCCTTCGTAGGCGCGGCGGTGTCCGCCGCCTCCGCCGGGGCCGCGGTGGCCTGCGTGCTTGCCGGCGCCGTGTTGCCCGTGTCCGCATTGCGGTCCGCTGCTGGCTTGCGGCCGCCGCATGCGGCCAGGCTCACGACGAGAAACAAACAGACGACCAGGTACATCTTGAGAGATGAAAGTTTCATCGTTTTCTCCCTTCAGCCGTCTAGATGACGAAGCGGCGCACGGCCGGCCAGATCGAGGCCCGGCTTCTTGCGCGCCGCTGTCACACTGCTGAGATCAAGTTTACTAGAGTTTTGATTCTTGTCAAAACCTGGAACAAAGTTGATGCAAACAGGCAGAGCCACATCGCAAGGCGGCCTGCGCGTCATGATGCGAAGCGGGGGGTCAGATTGGGGGCAATCGGGGCTATTTCTTTGATCCCAGCAGAACAGATGTTCGCAAAATCGTCATACAAGCCGAAGCGGTCTCACGCAGATTCGTAGTGGCGCCCGAACGCCAACGATCATCCATGCTTTGTACTTTTACGTCAACCTCGCTCGAGATACGGCACGTCGCGGGGCGGCCATTTTCAGCCCCGCGGCGTGCCGCCCCCGGTCACGGGCAGCACGAGCGGCGCATTGCTCATGTCCCAGGGGAAGCGCGGCAGCAACTGGTATCCGCCGCCAGCCTCCTTCGCGACATACCGCCCGCCGAGGCCGGTTGCGCTCCACGTCTCGCCGAGGCGCACATAAGGCCGCGGCCAGGCCAGCTCCGCGGCGAAATAGATCGTGGCCGGGCCGCTTCCGTCATCCAACACGACCGTCCGCCGTTCGAAGCGCACCACCCGCCCGCTCACGCTGATCAGGCGGCCCTCCTGCGCCTCGCCGAGCAGGCCGGTCGGCACGACCTCCGGCAGCAGCGGCGCGCCGCCGTCGAGCTGCGTGATGTAGCTGGCGTCCGGCACGGACAGCTCCGCCTCGCCGTAGAACTCGCGCGTCCAGCCGGTAATGCGCAGCCGGTCGCCCAGCGCCAGCCGCGGATAGTCGCCGGCGCGCAGATAAACCCGGATGCCGCCGGATTCATCCTGGATGTAGATCGTCCGTTCCCTGACGCCCGGCGGCAGCGTCACCGCGCCGACGAGCGTGACGCGCGTATCGATCGGCAGCCGTCGGGCCGCCGCGATCGTCTGCGCGGCGGCTGTCGCGCGGCCTCCGGCCGTCCGGGCCGCGCCGACCGGCTCGCGCGGCGGCCGGAGCTGGTTGGCGCGGCCCGGCGTGACGAGGCAGTTCTTGCTCCACTCGCCCACGCCGTCGCTGGCGCGGCAGAGGCTCCGATCGTAGCCGGGCGCGGTGTCGTATGCCATCTCATCCACGATGACGCCGTCGGGCCGGAGCAGGCTGATCCGGTCGCGATAGTCGCCGAGCGCCAGGCGCGTCTCCGCCCGGAACAGCAGCAGATAGGCGTGCGGCCAGATGACCACGCCGCGCGGGATCGTGTACGTGCGCGCATCGTCCATGACCTGCCAGCCGCCGAGCTGCGCGGCCGCGTCGCTCATGTTGTAGAGCTCGATCCACTCGTCCATATAATCCGCGACCCCGCTGGCATCCCAATCGCCCGCAAAGGGGTGGGCGAGCACCTCGTTGAGCACGACGCCGTCGGGGAAGGGCGTGGCGGTCGGGGCCTCGGTGGGGGTCGGGCCGGCCGTCGGCGTGGCCGTTGCGGGGCCGGGCAGGTTGGGGCGGCCGGGCGAGGGCGGATAGCCGTCGGTCCACGCACCGACGCCGTCCACCGTGCGGCTGTAGCTGACATCGCGACGGGGCTGCACATAGGAGAACGTATCCACCTCATGGCCGCCCGGCGCGATCAGCCGGGCCGTGTCCGCATCCTGGTTGAGCGCGACGCCGCTGGTCGAGCGGTAGATGACCAGATAGCCGCGCGCCGGGATCACGGCGCCCGTGGGCAGCGTGTAGGGCGCGGTCCCGCCGTTTGCGATATCGTCGAGCTGCCAGCCGGCCAGATCGATCGGCTCGGCCTCCAGGCTGTAGAGTTCGATCCATTCATCGTAGGCGTTCGCCGTGCCGTTGCCGTCCCAGTCTATCGCGTCGGGCCGCGGCAAGACCTCGTTCAGGCGGATGAGGGGCAGCAAAACGACGAAGGGCGTGGCGGTCGGCGCGGGCGTGGCCGTCGGCGTAGCCGCAGGCGGCGTCCCCGTGACGGTCGGCGTCGCGGTCGGCGTCGGCGTCGCCGCGGGCGTCATCCCGGTCGGCGTCGGCGTGGCCGTCGCCGGCGGCGTGTCGGTCGGGGTTGCGGTATGTGTGGGCGTCGGCGTCGGCGCATGGCCCGGCGCGCCGGGGTTCGGCGGGGCCTGCGCCATCCAGTCGGCCGCGGTGTCCGTGTCCCGGTCGGACGGCACGCGCGCCAGCGACTGCCCGGCCGACACGCCGGCGCACGGCGGCTGGAAGGCGCTGGCGTTGTCGCCGTAGCTCATCTCGTCGAGCGCCTGGCCGTCCGGCGCGAGCAGCCGCACCACGTCCCCCGTGTTGCTCAGGCCGTTGCCGATCGGCCCTTCCAGGCTCACCAGCTCGCCGGCAAAGCCGGGGTTGTCGGCCAGGAATTCATTGCGGTAGGCGGCCACGACCAGATAATGCCCCGGCAGCAGCCGATAGGCGGGCAGCGTGCTGGCGCGCACCGCATCCGCGATCTGCCAGCCGGACAGCTCGACCGCGACGGCGTCCGCGTTATAAAGCTCGACGAACTCCCAATCCGCGTCCGCGCCGACCTGCCACGGGTCATACAGCACTTCGCTGAGCAGCACGCGCGGCCAGGGCCCCGTGACCGGCGGCGCGGTGGCGGTCGCGGAGGGGGTAGCGGTCGGCGTGACGCCAGGGGCGGATGTCGAGGTGGGCGTAGGCGAAAGCTGAAGCGGCTGCTCGCCGAAGTTGTGCCCCGTGCTGACCTGCCCCAGCGCGACCGTCACGCTGCGCTCGTCCTCGGTCGTGCTGACATAGCCCGCCGGCTGGCTCTCCGTGACGACATAGCTGCCGGGCGCAAGATCCGAGAACGCATACCAGCCGCTCGCCAGCGTGCGCGTCGTGCGCCCGCCGGTCAGGGTGAGCAGCACGTCGGCGATGCCCGCCTCCCCGGCGTCGCGCACCCGGTTGGCGTTGCTGTCCTCGTAGACATAGCCCTCGATCTGGGCGGTGTGGTTGGCCGCGCCCGGCGAGCCGCTGTCGCCCGCGCTGCCCGGCCAGGGCGTGATCGCGACGCGCCAGTTTGCGCCGATGCTGTTGTCCAGGCTCGGATGCACCAGTTGCATGGACGCGCCGTTGGGGTTCGGAAAGGTCGGCCCGCCGTCATAGGCCACCCGATCCACCTCGCGGCCGGCGGGGTCGAGCAGGATGATCGCGTCCGCGGCATTGCCGAGCGTGAACCCGCTGTAACGGTAGGCGAGCGTCACGCCCCCGTTGGCCGCGGGGTCGGCGTTGCGGCCGAGCACCATGTAGCCGCCGGGCGCAAGCCACAGCGGGCCGCCGTTGTCGATCGTGTGGTGATCCGCCCCGGCGTCGCGCAGCTCCCAGCCGTTGAGGTCGATAGCAGTCGCGCCCGCGTTGTAGAGCTCCAGCCACTCCCCGGCCGTGTCGGCGACGGCCTGCGGGTTCTGCATGATCTCGTTGATGACGATAGCGCCGACGGAGACGGCCGTGGGGGTCACGCTCGGCGTCGCGCTCGGCGTCGCCGTCAGCGTTGCCGTGGGCGTGACGGTCTCGGTCGGCGTCGCCGGGGGCGCGGAGCCGGCAGTTCCCGGATCGGGGACGGGCTGATCGATCCAATCCGCGGCCGTGTCCGTATCGCGCGTCGGCGGCACGCGCGCCAGGCTGTGCCCCTCCGCCACGTCCGGGCAGGGCGGCATGAACACCGAGGTGTTCGTCCCGTAGCTGAGCGCGTCCACCGTCACGCCGGCGGCGTCCACCAGCATGAGCGCATCGCCGCTGTTGCTCAGCCCGTTGCCGATGGGGCTGCCCAGATCGAGCAGCGCGCCGCTGTAGGTCGGGTAGGCGGCGCGGAAGGCCGCCGCGCTCGTCGCGACCACCACATAGCCGCCGGGCGGGATCGTGTGGTCGGGCAGCGCATCCTGGGCGTTGCCATCCTTGAGCAGCCAGCCGGCCAGGCTGACGGCCGCGGCGGTCGGGTTGAAGAGCTCGACCCACTCTCCGTCCGGCTCCGCGCCGGGCGGGTCATAGACGACCTCGGAGATGAGCAGATGGTCGGGCGCCTGAGCCTCGCTCAGGCGCGGCAAGGCGGAGAACAGCAGAAGGCAGGCGAGAACCAGGGGGAATATCCCCCGGCGGGGGCAGACAGCGCGACAGTGCGACATGGCGGCCTTCCCTCCGAACAGATCAGGGCGAGAACGGCGGGGACAATATGAAATATGGGTTTCGACAGGATTATAGGACGGCTGTCACAGCTCTGTCAAGTTATAAAAACGTCAGATATCCCAGATAGCCGCGAAAAGAAGGCCACCGGATCGGTGGCCCCTCACATTGCAGTATCGCCGTCAGGCCAGGTAATCGCGCAGCTTCCGGCTGCGGCTGGGGTGGCGCAGCCGGCCCAGCGCCTGCGCCTCGATCTGGCGGATGCGCTCGCGCGTGACGCCGAACTTCTTGCCGACCTCTTCGAGGGTGTACGAATAGCCGTCCACCAGGCCGAAACGAAGCTGCAAGATGCGCACCTCGCGCGGGGTCAACGACTCGAAGATCTCGTCGATGACCTGGCGCAGCATCGTCTGCGAGGCCGAATCGGTCGGGCTTTCCGCCTCGTCGTCCTCGATGAAGTCGCCCAGATGGCTGTCCTCTTCCTCGCCGACGGGCATCTCAAGCGACAGGGGCCGCTGCGAGACGCGGATGATCTGCTCCACCTTGCGCGGGGGCACGCCCAGGCGCTCGGCGATCTCCTCGGTCGTCGGGTCGCGGCCCAATTCCTGCACGAGCTGGCGGCTCGTGCGGGTCAGCCGGTTGATCTGCTCGTACATGTGCACGGGCACGCGGATGGTGCGGCCCTGATCCGCGATGGCGCGCGTGACGGCCTGGCGGATCCACCAGGTCGCATAGGTGCTGAACTTGTAGCCCCGCCGATAATCGAACTTCTTGACGGCGCGGATCAGGCCGATATTGCCCTCCTGGATCAGATCCAGGAAGGGCACGCCCCGGCCCACGTACTTCTTCGCAACGCTCACCACGAGGCGCGAGTTGGCCTTGATCAGGTGCTCCTGCGCGGCCTGGCCGTCCCTGACGCCCAGCAGCAATCTGTCGCGCTCGTCCAGGTCGTCGACGCCCAGCGTCAGCTTCTGGCGCGCCTCCCGGCCCCGCTCCATCCGCTTGGCCAGCGAGACCTCTTCCTCGGCCGTCAACAGCGGGACGCGGCCGATCTCCTTGAGATACAGGCTGATGGAGTCGTCGATATCGATGAGGTCGAGATCGATATCCAGCTCGGCCGGCCCGTGGGGCTCCTCGTCCGCGCCCTCCTCGTTATCGTCGCCCTCGCGGAACGCGCTGACCTCGATGCCCTGCTCGAAGAGGTTGACAAACAGGTCTTCTAGTTGTTCCATATTAGCTTCGGCTTCCGGGAACGCATTGAGCACATCATCATACGTCACGAAACCCTGGTCGCGCCCCAGCGTCACCAGTTGCTCGGCGGCTTCCGCCGACCGCTGGCTGATGTCGTCCCGATATTCCCCGTCGGGACGCATCTCGCTTTCGTCCTCAAATGGTGCGCTCATCCGCCCACTCCTTCACGCGCTGCGATCCATGGATTGATGCCTGTCTGTGGCCCGCCCGCAGCCGTACCAGCTTCCCGCGCTGCCGTGCCGCGCACCCCGCAGGCGTCCGCCGCGGGATGTGGCCGCACGCATCGCGTTGGCCCTGTCGCGCCATTGTACTCCGGCAACCCAAGACATAACGTGGTCTAGTTACCAGTTTGGCCCAATTCCATCCGCCAGCGAGCGCCCGGCTCGACCGGCGTCTTGAAGTCGTAGATGCCGTCGTCGATGCCCCACGCCGCCGAGCAGCCTCGGCAGACCAGGGTCGCGCCCTGCTCCTCCAGACGGTCGCTGCGGCAGGCCGGGCAGGCAAACAGGCCGGCCGGCCGGCCCGCGGATGGCGCAGCGCCCCGCGCCCGCGCGCGCAGGAACACGCTGGGGGTCAGCTTCCAGGCGGCGCCCACCCGCTGCAATGCGCCGTCCGCGGCGGCCAACAGCCGGGGCGGGATCAGGCGCTTGAACAGGGCGGCGCGGAAATGCGAGACCGCCAGGCCCTCCTCCACGGCAAAACCGGCATCGGCCAGCCGCGCGGCCATCCAACGGGGGTGAAAATCGAAATTCAAGTCGGCGAATTCGTAAGGCTCGCCGGAGAAGGGCGACCAGCTCTGGCGGCGCAGAAGATACCGGGCGACCGCCTTCAGGTTCCGCTTGTTCGCATATTCCAGGACATATGCGCCGCCGGGCCGCAGGGCGTCATGGATGCCGCGCAGGCCGGCCGGCACATCCATCAGGTGATGCAGCACGCGCACGGTGACGATGGTATCGCAGACGCCGGATGCCAGAGGCAGTCGATAGAGGTCCGCCGCGACATAGACGAACTTGCCCGATGCGCCGAGCCGCTGCTGCGCCTCGCGCAGGCCGGATTTGGCGTAGTCGAGCAGGATGACCTGTTCGTAGCCCGCATAGAGATCGGCGAGGCGGCCAAACCCGGCCCCGATCTCGAGGATACGCTGGCCGCGAGGCGGCAACAGCCTGCGCAATGCGATGCGTTCGGCCAGGTCCTCGTATTCGCGGCCCTGACCTTCCCAAAAACGAGCCCGGTAGCTCGTTCCCTCGTAATCACAGATTGCTCGCGACTGATCCAACACTCGCTCCGCGTCCGGCAGGATGGCCCCTGTTTCACGTGAAACAGCGAGGCCCGAACCGACGCCCCTGTTTCAGGAGATACACGCTACAGCGGCTCTGAAATCCTGGTTAGGAAATTAACAGAAATGGGCGGTGGCTAACCCACCGCCCCTGCGGGCTTGCGTTGCTGCGCCATTATTATAGCACGACGTGTCAACCCCTGGCGCAACGAATGTGATAAGCAAGACAAATAACCGCACCCTCTTCTTATGATGCGGCTAGGGTCCCGGCATGGCCGACCTAGGCCGGGCTGCCCGGATTGCGATGGCGGTAGACGATGCGGCCCTTGGTCAGGTCGTAGGGCGACAACTCCACGCGCACGCGATCCCCCAACAGGACGCGGATATAGTACTTCCGCATCTTGCCGGAGAGATACGCCAGCACCTCCGGGCCGTTCTCCAGCTTCACCCGGAAGGTCGTGTTCGGCAGCGCCTCAACGACCTTGCCATCCAGGGTGAGCTTCTCTTCCTGTTTTGCCATGCACGCCTGCCTTTGCCTTCGAGATTGACCCGGATCCGCCAGAAAAGGGAGCGGTGCGCGCCAGCGCTCAGCGAGCGCTCTCGCGGCCCTCGCGCCGACGCTGCGCCTGCCGCGCCTTGCGGATCGCCTTCTGTTTCTTCAAACGCCGCAACTCGCTCGGCGGCGTAAACCACCGCTTCTTGCGCACGGTCGGCAGGATCCGCTCCTTCATCACCTCCTTGCGGAAGCGCTTCAACAGCGACTCCTGGGACTCACCTGTCCGCAATACGACGGTTGCCATCTGGAAATCACCCCCTTCCCGCCATGACTTGGCCCGCGCCCGGCGCTTAACAACACGAGACCTCACCTTGCGGTGAGGCCCGAAAGCAAACAGCAGTCGATCAGATGCGACAGCCACCGAGCGGCCCGCGGGCCTCGGATAGCGCCGGTTCAATCTATTGCTGCTCAGGCCATAGACGCTCCTCGCCAGGAAACGCGTGCTGCTTCTGGGCCGCCAAGAGTATACCTTAGCGCCGGGCGCTTGTCAAAAAGTGACGCAGGCGCAGATGCGTTTTTGCACGGAACGCGGCTCAGCGCGCCCGATCCTGCGGGCCGGTGGGCCGGCGCAGCGCCTTCATCACCCGCCGCCACGCCTCCTGCACGGCCGGGACCTCCGTCTCCGCGATCTCGCGCGGGGCATAGCGCGCGTCGAGGAAGGCCTCCGTCAGCTCGTGGACATCGGTCTCCGCGTCGGGCCACGCGGCCTCCAGGTCGCGCTCATATTCCAGCGGCGTCTTGTGCGCCGGCCGCCCCTGGCCGCGCGCCGCGGCGCGCTCCGCCGCGCGCAGATAGTAATAGCGCACCCTCTCGCGCGCGATCATGCGATCCAGGCGTCTGCGCCGCGGCCGGACGAGCGCCAGCTCCCCGGCCCGGCTGCGACGCAGGCGCTCGCGCAGCGCGTTCAGCCCGCCCTGCAGGGCCGCGTCCAACTGCGACCTGCGCGCCCGCCACCAGTAGCGCAGGTTGTAGGCCCAGGCGAACCAGCGCCCCTTGAGCAGGCCGTGGCCGCGCAGGAAGTTGAACAGCAGATAGCCGCCGACCAGGGCCACGATGACCCACACCGCGGCCCCGCGCACCCATTCGGGGATCTGCATCCGGTTGACCACCTCGGCCTGCGTCGGCAGCTCCAGCGGCCCCGGCGCGGGCGCGGCCTCCTCGCTGCCGCCGGCGAACAGCCAGCGCAGCGGATAGAGCAGGAGCATCAGCAGCGTCGAGAACACGAAGCCGACCACCATGCCGATCCGCACCAACAGCGCCAGGACCCACTCCAGCGCGCGCGTCAGCGGCCCGGTCGAGCCGATCGGCAGCAACAGGGCGAGCGCGGCCACGGCCAGCAGCACGAACAGGCTGTTCCAGTGCCAGCGCCGAAACACGGGCGCGGCCACCTCGACATGTTGGTTGTACCACTGCCCGCGCAGCACGGCCAGCCGGGCGTCGCTGAGCAGGAACAGGCCGGACAGGAAATAACACAGCATCCCGGCCAGGACATCCGGCGGCAGGCCGAGCTCGCCCAGGCCGAAGCGCAGCAGCTTTCCGCTTTCGACGATGTTGACGCGCGACAGCCCTGCCAGGGCCACCACGGGCAGCCCGCCCCACGTCCAGCGCGCGGCAAAGCGCACGAGGATGTCCTGCCGCGAGGTGGGCCGGAGCGCCCGCGCATAGCTCTCCGGCTCGCCCCACGAGTGGCTCTCCCGCGCGGCGACCTCGTCCGGCTGGATCGCAAGCTCCTGGAAGTCGGAGGTGACCGCGACGGCCAGCGCCCACGCCAGCACGACCAGGACCCCGACCAGCAGCATCTGGGCGCTGAGGAACGCGGCGGGGTGCAGCAGCCAGAGATTCAAGTCTGCGACGGTCGGCCAGCCCGTCGAGAACATGAAGATGCTGAGGCGGGTCAACACCACCAGGAACAGGATCTCGCCCAGGCGGAAGAGGATCCCGCGCCGGTCGCGCAGCTCGGGCCGGCCCAGGCGCAACGTCGTGACGACCCCCAACAGGCCGGCAAACACGGCCAACGGGAAGGCGTAGCCCAGCCGCCAGCCGCTCAGGGCGCGGAGGAGCGCGACCGGCGCGACCACGGTGCTGCCCGCCAGCAGGCCGATGGCCAATGCCCGGAACGCGCCGGTGCGCCAGGTCGTGTCCTCGAACCCGATCCGGCGTCGGGCCGCCGGCGCAGCGGGCGAAAATGGGGATAGGCCGGGGGGTCTCATCTCAATGCACCCTGACATCCTGCCAGCGCTTCAGCTCCATCTCGGAGGCGACCTGGTATGCGGCGATGCCGAGCTGGCGACTGCGCTCGCGCACGATCCCGAAGCGCGCATACGGTTCCGTGACCATCAGGACGGGGTTGAGGCCCGCGCGGCGCAGGCGATGGAGCGCGGCGCAGATCGCCTCGTCGCCGGAGGGGGTCAGCGCGATGACGGTCGTGCCCCACGGCAGGTCGGCCGTCGCGGTCGGCAGCCACTCGGCCAGCGGCGTCGTCTCAGCCAACTGCACGCGCGCCAGCCACTCCAGCAGCTTCCTCAGATGGGTGCGGCCCGGCCGCGGCGGGATGGTCCAGCAGCGGACGCCGCTGGGCGCATCGAGGCCGTTGCTCGCCAGGCCGACCACCTGGCGCTGCTCGACCGTCAGATGGCTCGCCAGCGAGGCCGCGACCACGATGCCCCACTCGCTCGCCATGCCGCGCAGATGGCGCGAGTAGTTTTCGCCGTTCAGGTCGAGGAAGATCACGCTGGTCAGCGAGACGGCCGGGTCGTACTTCTTGACCTGCAATGCGCCGGCGCGCGCGCTGCTCTTCCAATCCACGTTGCGCAGCGGGTCGCCGGCCTGATAGGGCCGCACGCCGGTGATGCGCGTGGGGTCCGAGAAGATCTGCTGGCGGCTCTTGATCGTGCCGTAGGGCGCGCGCGAGGCAAGATTGGCTCGTGAGAGCGGAATGACGCGCGGATAGACGACCAGGGGCGTGCGCTCGTTAAAGGCGCCGGCCGCCTCGGCAAAGCCGAACAGGTCGCCCGTGCTCAACATCCCCGGCCCGATCTGATAATAGCCGCGCTGCTGGCCCACCAGCTCATAGTTGAGGCGCACCTGCTCCCTGGGGCGCAGCGTGATGGCCTCGCGCAGCGGGCCCGACGCGCCCAGGTTGCCCGGCGGCGTCTCCTCGTAGCGCAGCCAGGGGATGGGCCACCAGCTCCGGTTCTCCAGCCGGATCTCGACGGTGGTGCGCTCGCCGGTGAAGATGTGGTCGGTGAAGCGCCGCGTGACGCGCAGCCGCGGGAGGTTGCGCGCGGTCCACCAGCGCGCCAGGGCGTACGTCCCGGCCAGCACATAGACGATGTAGAACACGATGTCCATGCGCAGCAGGAGCGCAGTCACCAGGAGCAGCAGGAGCACCAGCGGCAGTTCGAGCATCGCGCTATCCGTCCGGTTCGTCGGCGGCCTGGCCCGCGTCGGCCTGCCGGCCCAGGCCCTCGATCACCACCACGTACTCCCCCTTCGGCGGCGACCGGCGCAGCCCGGCCAGCAGCTCGCTCAGCGCGCCGCGCGCCACCGACTCGTGCAGCTTGGTCAGCTCGTGGGCCAGCGCGGCGCGGCGGTCGCCGTAGACCGCCAGCGCATCCTGGAGGAAGGCCTCCAGCCGGTACGGGCTCTCGTAGAAGACGAGCGTGTGCGGCGAGGCGCGATCCACCTCGAGGAAGCGCCGCCGCGGGCCGGCCTTGTGGGGCGGGAAGCCGCGGTAGGTGAAGCTGTGCAGGGGCAGGCCCGACAGCACCACGGCCATGATGGCCGCGGCCGCGCCGGGGATCAGCGTCACCTCCTCGCCCGCGGCCAGCGCGCGCTGCACGATCGAATAGCCCGGATCCGAGATGCCCGGCGTGCCGGCCTCCGTCACCACGGCGACCGACCGGCCCTCGGCCAGCAGCCGCAGGATGCGGTCGCCCGCGCGCTCCTCGTTGTGCTCGTGAAAGGCCATCTGCGGCTTGCGGATGTCGTAGTGTCTGAGCAGGATGCCGGTCTTGCGCGTGTCCTCGCTGGCGATGACATCCACGCTGCGCAGCACCTCCAGCGCGCGCAGGGTGATGTCGCCGAGATTGCCGATCGGGGTCGCGACGAGGTACAGCACGGCTCAGTCCGGCTTGCCGATGTCGAGCGGCGTCTGTTCGAGCAGCTCCGCGACGATCACGTTGCTCGTCCGCCCGCGCAGCGAGCTCTCCGGGTGCACGAGACAGCGGTGCGCGAGGACCAGCGGCGCGAGATACTTCACGTCGTCGGGCAGCACATAGTCGCGGCCGTGGAGCGCGGCCCACGCCTGCCCGGTCTTGTACAGGGCCAGGCTGCCGCGCTGGCTCGCGCCCAGCAGCAGGTCGGGGTGGTCGCGCGTCGCGGCCGTCAGCCGCACGATGTAGTCGCGCACGGTGTCGTCCACGTGGACCTCCCACACCTGGCGGGCCAGCTCCGGGACGCGCGCGCCGTCCACCGCGGGCTCCAGGGTCTCGATGGGGTGCTGGCGGCGCAGGTTGAGCAACATCTGGTTCTCGCCCGCGGGCGGGAGATAGCCCAGCCTGAGCTTGAGCAGGAAGCGGTCGAGCTGCGCCTCGGGCAGCGGGAAGGTGCCCTCGAACTCGATGGGGTTCTGCGTCGCCATGACCATGAAGGGCCGCGCCAGGGGCCGCGTCACGCCGTCGATCGTCACCTGCCGCTCGCCCATGGCCTCCAGCAGCGCGGACTGCGTGCGCGGCGTCGCGCGGTTGATCTCGTCCGCGAGCAGGATGTTGGCGAAGGCAGGGCCGGGGATGAACTCGAACCGGGCGGCCTGCTGGTTGTAGACCGACACGCCGGTCACGTCATTGGGCAGCAGGTCGGGCGTGCACTGCAAGCGCTTGAACGCGACCCCCAGCGAGATGGCCAGCGCGCGCGCCAGCATGGTCTTGCCCGTGCCCGGCACATCCTCGATCAGCACGTGGCCCTCGCACAGCAGGGCCGTCAGCAAGATCTCGATGGCCTCGCGCTGGCCGATGATGACCTTTTCGACGTTGGCGACGACTTCGTTAGCGAAGGTGCGAATGCTGTCCAAATATCCTCCTGTGCCCGCTTCAGATCAGCCCCTAGTTTAGCACAGCCGCGGCCCTTCTCAAAGGCCCGCTCCGGCTTGGGAAATAGAAAATCTGTTTGGGAAATTTTGCGATTTTGCGGAAAACCACTTGACAACGAACAAACGTTCATGTATAATGCTTCCGAACATAATTTCGGCCCGCAACACGGATCGGGTGCTGCAAGGAGGCCCTCATGTCGCTGTCAGATCGTCAGGCCAGGATCCTGGAATTCATCGACGCGTACGTCCAGGAGCACAACTACCCGCCGACCATCCGCGAGATCGGCAAGGCGGTCGGCATCTCGTCGACCTCGGTGGTCAAGTACAACCTCGAGCGGCTCCAGGAGAAGAAGAAGCTGGAGCGCAGCAAGGAGGTCTCGCGCGGGCTGCGCCTGGTGAAGCCTGCGCCGGGCAACGGCGATGCGGGCGGCGCGGGGATGCGGCTGGTACGCGTGCCCAAGCTGGGGCTGATCTCCGCTGGCCAGCCGATTGCCGCGGCCGGCCAGCAGGACAACCCCTATGCGGACGACACGCTGACCCTGACCGCCGACCTCGTGCCCGACCGGGCCAACCTGTATGCGCTGCGCGTCCAGGGCGACTCGATGATCGACGCGCTGGTCCACGACGGCGACTGGGTCATCATCGAACATCGCGAGACCGCGGAGCGCGGGGACATGATCGTGGCGTGGATCGAGGACAAGGAAGAGACCACGCTCAAGTACTACCACCCTGAGGGCGCGACCGTCCGCCTGCAGCCGGCCAACCCGGCCTATCAGCCGATCTACGTGCCGGCCGCGCAGCTCCAGGTGCAGGGCAAGGTGCTGGCCATCGTCCGCCAGCTCGCGTGACCGCGCGCGGCGCGCGCTTATCGCGCGCGTTCTACGAACGCCCCACGCCGGTCGTGGCCCGCGCGCTGCTGGGCCAGCGCCTCGTGCGCGTGCTGGCGGGCAGCCGCCTGAGCGGCCTGATCTGCGAGACCGAGGCATACGGCGGGCCGGACGACGAATCCTCGCATGCGTTCCGCCGCACGCCGCGCAGCGCCATCATGTATGGCGCTGCCGGTTACGCTTATGTCTATTACATCTACGGCATGCACTACTGCCTGAACGTCGTCACCGAGCCGGACGGCCGCCCCGGCGCGGTGCTCATCCGCGCGATCTTCCCGCAGGAGGGCGTCGGGGCGATGCGCGAGCGCCGCGGGCCGCGCGGCGCGGCGCGCCTGGCCGACGGGCCGGGCAAGCTGTGCCGGGCGCTGGCGATCGACCTGGCCCAGAACGGGCTGGATCTGGCGACGGACGCGGCCCTGTTTATCGAGGCGGGCGAGGCCGCGGCCGCGGCGGAAGTACGCATAACCCCGCGCATCGGCGTGCGCGGGGGCGCGGAGGCGCGGGAGCGGCCGTGGCGCTTCGTGTGGACGCCCCTCACCGCCCCAGCCGCGCCAGCATCCTGACCTCCGGCATGCGCAGGACGAAGGCCGCGGCCAGATAGAGCAGCCCGCCGGCCGCCAGCCCCAGCGGGGCCGCCAGCAGGATCGGCTGATCGGCCCAGGCGCGCGCCGCCCACGCCAGCACAGCCGCCATCGCGGCCGCCGCGACCCCCGCCTTGACCACCGTCGCCCAGAGCCGCGGCCATTCCAGCCCGTGCAGCCGCCGCGACAGCAGCCAGACCAGCAGCGCCATCTCCGCCGAGGTCGCAAGCGTGTTGGCCAGCGCCAGCCCCGCGTGGCCGAGCGGCCCGCGCAGCCACAGGCTGAGCAGCACGTTGCCCGCCATCGCGGCGATCCCGATCGCGACCGGCGTGCGCGTGTCGTGCAGCGCATAGAAGGCGCGCGCCGCGATCTCGACGACGGAGTGGCCCATCAGGCCGGGCGCATAATACATCAGCGCGGCCGCGGTCAGCGCGGTCGAGGACGCGGTGAACTCGCCGCGCTCCAGCAGCAGCCGGATCAGCGGCACGCGCCAGACGAACAGCCCCGCGGCCGCGGGGATGGCCAGGAAGAGCACCCCGCGCAGCGCGCCGCTGATCGTGCTGCGCAGCTCGGCGCGCCGCCCCTGCGCCTCCAACACGGCAAAGGTCGGGAAGGCCGCGGTCGCCACCCCCTGCGCGACGATCCCCTGCGGCAGCAGCATCAGCAGCCACGCATAGTTCAGCGCGGAGAGGCTGCCCGCGGGCAGCGCCGACGCCAGGATGGTGTTGACCCAGAAGTTGAGCTGCACCGCGGCCAGCCCCAGCACGCGCGGCCCCATCAGCCGCGCGACCTCGTGCACCCGGCTGTCCGTCAGGCCGAGCGTGGCCTGATAGCGCGCGCCGTAGCGCCACAGGCCGAAGAGCTGGATGTCCAGATGCAGCGCCGCGCCGACCACGACGCCGATGACCAGGCCGTGCACGCCGAGGGTTGGCGCGAGAAACCAGGCTCCGGCTATAATGCTGAGGTTGTAGAGCACCGGCGCGAGCGCGGGCAGCAGGAAGTGGTCGAGGCTGTTCAGCACGCCCATGATGATGCCGCTGACGCCGAAGATGACGGTGCTGATCAACATCCAGCGCATCAGATCGACGGTCAGGGCCTG
>MWBF01000008.1 GCA_002068935.1 Chloroflexi bacterium ADurb.Bin325 | reverse complement strand
GCGCGGCGCGCGCGGCCCTCGGTCAGCGCCGCGACCACCTCCGCCAGCGCCCGGTTGACCGGCGTCGCGACCCCGTGGGCCGCGCCCTGGCGGGCCACCGCGCCGTTCAGCCACATGACCTCGGAACGTTTGCCCTCCGTCAGCGCGATGTGCAGCGACGGCATCTTGCTGCCGCGGCCGCCCGACACCAGCCCGCGCAGCGCGCGCGCCAGCAGGCCCGGCGGCAGCCGGCGCACCACCGGCGCAAACACGGCCAGCGGGTAGCCGGCCAGGTTGACCGGCCGCACGCCGAGCGCGGCCATGACGTCGAACGCCTCCTGCCAGCCGCGCGCCTCAAGCCGCGCGGCCCGCGGGTGGGCCATGACCTGCGCCGGCGTCCAGTCGAGGATGGCGCACGAGGCGTTCGCCAGGAGGTTGAGCAGCAGCTTCGACCACTTGAGCGACCGGTGATCGGCGTAGGTCGTCACGGCGAAGCCCGCGTCGCCGAACGCGGCCGCGGCCGGCGTCTCCCCCGCGGCCCCGACCGGCGCGAGCCCCATCCGGTAGCGCGGCCGGTGGATCTGCACCTGGCCCGCGGCCGGCACGGAGACGGGCGTATCCAGCGTGCCCGCGCTGATTCGCTCCGCGCCGAGCGCCGCGGCCAGCGCCTCCTCGTTGCCGACGCCGTTCTGGAAGGAGATCAGCGGGGGCAGGGCGTCCCGCAGCGGGGCCAGCTCGTCGATGATGCCCGCGGTGTCATACGCCTTGACGGTCAGACAGGCGAGGTCGAAGCCCGCTGTCGCGGCCAGCGCGTCCGCGGCCGACGCCGCGGCCCGCGGGCGGACGGTCTGTCGCGCGCCGTCGGCCGCGATGAGCGTCAGCCCGTCCGCGATGACCGCGTCGCGCAGCGCGGCCCGCCCCACGAGCGTGACGTCGTGCCCGGCCAGCGCCAACCGCGCGCCGATCAACGAGCCGACCGCGCCCGCGCCGATGATGAGTACGCGCAACCTCACCCCCCGGCCCCCTCTCCTGAAGCTGGGCGAACCCGCAGTGCGCCCAGCTTCAGGAGAGGGGGAGAAGTGTTTTGATCGGAGAAACTCCCTCCTCTTCTGAACGGACACTATCCGCTCAGGAGAGGGGGTCGGGGGGCGAGGTTATCCCTCCGCCACCCCATACGCCTCCGCGAGCACCTGCATCGTGTGGACGACCTGGAGGCCGCTGCTGCGCGCGATGTTCCAGCGGCAGGTCTCGTTGTCGCAGATGGCCTGGTCGACGCCCGATGCGCGCAGCTTATCGAAGAGCGGCTGGCCGACCTGCTGCGCGATGTCGTACTTCTCGTGTTTGTAGCCGTAGGTGCCGGTGATGCCGCAGCAGTCGATGCCCATCTCCTCGACGGTCAGGCCGGGCACCAGCCCCAGCAGGTCGAGCGCGGGCCGGCCGATGCGGTGGAGCTTCTGGTGGCAGGAGGTGTGAACGGGGATGTAGCGCCCGCCCTGATCCCGGAAGTCGGTCTTGAGCCGGCCCCCCTCGTGCAGCAGCCAGAGAAACTCGCTGATGTCGTAGACCTGTTCGGCCACGATCCGCGCCTCTGCCGTGTGGATGCCGAGGATCTCGCGGTAGTCCGACTTGAGCTCCAGGCCGCAGCTCGTCCCGCCGACGACGATGGGGATGCCCTGTCCCGCATAGGGCGCGAGCTTGCGCAGGAGCGCGTTGGCATACCGCCGCGCGCCGGCGAAGTTGCCGTTGGACTGCATGGGCAGGCCGCAGCAGTTCTGCTCCGGCAGCAGCACCTCGAAGCCGTTGTGCTCCAGCACGGCGACGATGGCCCGGCCCACCGACTGCTCGTAGTGCTCGGTCGCGCAGCCGTGGAAGTAGGCCACCTTCGGCGCGCCGGGCGGGGTGGGGGCCTTCTCGCGCTGATGCTGGCCGAAGAACCAGCCGCGGAACTTGCGGAAGTGGAACCTGGGCAGGGGCGCGCGGTGGTCGATGCCGAGCGTCTTTTCCGCGATCATGCGCGCGGGGCCGAAGTTCATCAGGAAGTTGGTCAGCGGCGCGACAAGCCCGCCGACCTGGCCGAGCGCCTCGTTGTAGCCGAAGATCGTGTCGCGCCACAGCTTGGGATCCAGCGGCGTCTTGCGCAGGCGCTCCGTGCGCATCTCCGCCTTGGCCGCGGTGTTGATCTCCATGACCTTGACCCCGTGCGGGCACACCTGCGTGCAGACGCCGCAGCCGGAGCAGTAGTCCAGCGAGTGATCGGGCGATGGCTGCGTGGGGTCGCGGAAGCGCTGCGCCTGCGGCCCGACGTATTTCGGGCCGGGGAACAGGTTCGTGGTCGGGAGAACCGGGCACGCGGTCGTGCAGATGTTGCACTTGACGCACAGATCCGCGGTGCGCCGGATATCTTCGAGTAGTTCAGGTGTGTATGTCATATGGCGCCCCAGTGAATTATGAATCCGGAATTCTCAGTTCATAATTCCTGATTCTCAATTTGCGCGCGCGGCTCGATACGCGGTCGCGAGCCAGACGCCCTCGGTCGAGCCTTCCTCCAGCGGGTCATATCCGGCCAGCAGGCGGCCCGCGATGCGCACGTTGTCCAGGGCGGCTGCGCCCTGCTCGTCCAGCGGGCGCAGCCGCGAGTCGGCGCGCAGGCCGGCCCGGTGAACGGCATGGCCGCCCGCGGGCGGGATGAACTGCGGGCCGAACCAGGCCGCGCGCTCGGCCGGCCCCGCGACGGGCAGGCCGAACACCTTTTCGCGCAGGTTGCCATGATGGTCGCTGGTGATGCCGCCGCCGTACAGCCCGCCGGTCGCCAGGATGATCCTGTCGCCGCGGTAGACGCCGTCGCGGGATGGGTTCGGCACGACGACGCCGACGGCCCGGCCCCTCTCGACCAGCCCGCGCGCGACCTCCATGTCGAACACGATGGTCGCGCCCATGCGGGTGAGCGCATCTCTCAGCGCAAAGAAGAGCCGCATCCCCGGCACGCTCGGCGGCAGGGTCGGGATCTCGAACACGGCCGCGCCGATGCGCGCCTGCAGATCCTCCCACGCGGCCCGGTGATGGGCCAGGCCGACGACCGCCGGCAACCCCACCCGCGGCGCGCCGTTCAGCGCGGCCTTGATCTGCGCGGCCACGCGGCCGCGCACGTCGGGCCGGTCGAAGAGCCGGGCCACGCCCGCGGCCGTGGCGTCGAACTTGCTGTCGTGAAGCTCGGGCAGCTCGAACGCGGCCGCGCGGGCCGGGACGCCGCGCCGCGCCAGGTTCTCCGCGCAGAGGGCAGGGTAGAAGTCGCGCCAGCCCGCCGGCCCCGCGATCAACATCGGCGCCGGGTCGGACAGGTCGCCGGCCGCAAAGCTCGCGGGGACGACGGCGGCCTGCGCCTCGTTGCCCAGCGCGGTCGGCAGCCGGAAGTTGCGCGCCAGGTCGCCCACGTAGGTCAGCCCGGCCGGCTCGACCAGCGCGCGCAGCGCGGCCAGCCCGTCCTCCAGCGCGTCCAGCCCGGCCAGCGCATAGGGGTGCTCCGGCTGCTCGCCGACGAGGGCTTGCAGCCGGGGCTTCAGCTCACCGTCCCCCCGCAGCACACCGAGCCAGCCGGGCATGATGTGCGTCGTGCCGATGCCCGCGGCCAGCACGCGCACGCGTGCGCCGGCCTGCGCGGCGATGCCCGCGGCCAGCAGCCCTGCTGGCCCGGCCCCGATGACGAGAACGTTGTCCATTCGTCGCCTCATTTGCGAATGTGTGGAACACGAAGTTGGCGTCATTTCGCGCTTTCGTGATCTGAGCTTACTTTTCTAACCCCAATATCCCCCGGTAGATCTGCTCGTCCAGCAGCGCCTGGCGCAGGTTCTGGCCCCAGAGCAGCGGCTGCATGCCCTTCCAGCGGCGCTGCGCAAAGTCGGCCAGCGCGGCCGTCGCCTGGCCCGCGTCCACCTGCCCCAGCTCGTGCAGGATGCCCGTGGCGCGATAGCCGCAGAACCCGCCCTGGCACGGCCCCATGCCCAGCCGCAGGTCGCGGCGCAGGTCGTCCAGCACCCACGGCGCGACCACGTCGGGGTGCGCGCTTACCGCGCGCTCGACATCCTTGCGCGTCACCAGCTCGCACTCGCAGATCAGCGCGTTCGGCGGCGTCCGCCGGTCGGCCGCGGCCTCTTCGACCTCCGCCAGCCGCAGGCCCAGATGGTGCGGCTTCGGCCTCTCGGACGGCGTCCGCACGTCCGGCACGACGAATTCCTGCGTCTGGCAGGCCGTGGTCACGCCGAGCTGCGCGCAGGCCACATCGACCGCGCGCTCGGCCATCAGCCGATAGGTGGTGAACTTGCCGCCGACGACCGTGACCAGGCCGGCCACGCCGTCGCGCTGGCTGTGATCCAGCACGGCAAAGGTGCGCTTGGCCTCGCGGCCCTGCGCGCTGCCGCCCTCCTCGTAGAGCGGGCGCACCCCGGCCCAGGCCCGCAGCGCGCGCACCTGGCTGAACCCGGGGACGAGCTTCTCGCCCTCGTCCAGCATCCGCTCGATCTCCCACGCCTCGGTGCTGGTCACGTTGGGGTCGGGCACGTTGACGGAGGTGGTGCCGATGACCGCGACGGTGCCGACCGGCACCAGGATGTCGCCGTCGCCCGGCAGGTGGCAGCGGTTGATGATCGTGTTGACGAAGCGGTAGGCCATCGCGACCATCGTGCCCTTGTTCGGCCTGACCGTGACCGGGCAGCCCGCCATGGCCGCGATCTGTCCGGCCCATGCGCCCGCGGCGTTGATCGTGACCGCGGCGTCGATGCGCTGTTCCTCGCCCGTGCGCCGGTTGCGCAGCGTGGCCCCGACGACCCGCCCGTCGGCCAGGTGCAGGCCGACGACCTCGTGATAGGTCAGCACGGTCCCGCCCAGGGCCTGCACCGCCGCGGCGAGCGCGCTCAGCACATCGAACGAGTCGCACGAGGCGTCGGGCACGCGGAACGCGCGCGTGCTGGCGGGGTTGAGCGCAGGCTCGGCCTTGAGCATCTGGCCGATGCTGATCTCTTCGGTCTCGATGCCGCAGGCGCGGCACGCGGCCACCCATGTATCGGCGTAGGCCGGGTCATCGTCGGGGGTGGCGACAAAAAGGCCCCCCGTATCTTCGATGGCGTGGGGCAGGATGCGGCGGAGGATGCGGTTTTCCTCGATGCATTCGCGGGCGGATTCCGGGTCGCGCACGGCGTAGCGCCCGCCCGAATGCAGCAGCCCGTGATAGCGTCCGGAGGTGCCGTCGGTCAGGTCGGCCCGCTCGACGAGCGCGACGTGCAGGCCCCGCAACGCCAGATCCAGCGCCGCGCCGCCCCCTGTGGCCCCCCCGCCGATGACAAGGGCGTCGTAGGTTTGTGGGTTGTTCATGGTTGCCTCTGGCGATTGAAGAAGGAAGTCCGAAATCTTCTATCTCTTATCTTCCTTCTTCCTTCTTCAATCTTCTATCCAATGCATCGCCCGTTCGACCGCGCGACGCCAGCCGCGATAGAGACGGGCCCGCTGGTCGGCGGGCATGGCCGGCTGCCAGGTGTGGCCTATCTGCCAGTTGCGGCGCAGGTCGTCCAGGCTGTCCCAATAGCCGACGGCCAGCCCGGCCGCATAGGCCGCGCCGAGCGCGGTCGTCTCGGCGACCACGGGCCGCACGACGGGCACGCCCAGGATGTCGGCCTGGAACTGCATCAGTAAGTTATTATACACCATGCCGCCGTCCGCCTTGAGCGCGGTGAGCTGCACGCCGGAGTCCTGCTCCATCGCATCCAGCACCTCGCGGGTCTGGTAGGCCGTCGCCTCCAGCGCGGCCCGGCAGATGTGATCCTTGTTGATGAAGCGGGTCAGGCCGACGAGCACCCCGCGCGCATCCGCCTGCCAGTAGGGCGCGAACAGGCCGGAGAAGGCCGGGACGAGGTAGATGCCGCCGCTGTCCGGCACGCGCGCGGCGTAGTCCTCGATGTGGCGGGCGAAGTCGAAGAAGCCCAGGTTGTCGCGCAGCCACTGAACCAGCGCGCCCGCGATGGCGATGGAGCCTTCCAGCGCATAGACCGGCGCGGCGCGGCCCATCCGGTAGGCCACGGTAGTCAGCAGCCCGTGCTGGCTCGGCACGGCCATCTCGCCCGTGTTGAGCAGCATGAAGCAGCCCGTGCCGTAGGTGTTCTTGGCCTCGCCGATGCCGAAGCAGGTCTGCCCGACGAGCGCGGCCTGCTGGTCGCCCAGGTCGCCGCAGATGGGGACCTTGCCGAAGGTGTAGCCGTAGAACTCCGGGTCGCTGGAGGGGCGGATGGTCGGGAGCATCTGGCGGGGGATGCCCAGGATGCGCAGGATCTCCGGGTCCCAATCGAGGGTGTGCAGATCCATCAGCAACGTGCGGCTGGCGTTGGTCACATCGGTCACGTGCGCGCCGCCGTTCGGCCCGCCGGTGAGGTTCCAGATGAGCCAGGTGTCCATGTTGCCGAACAGCGCCGTGCCCCGCTCCGCGGCCGCGCGCAGCCCCGACACGTTGTCGAGCAGCCACTTGATCTTGGGGCCGGAGAAATAGTTCGCCAGCGGCAGGCCGGTTCGGCCGCGGAAGCGATCCTGCCCGCCCTCCTGGCCCAGCTCCGCGATGATGGGGTCGGTGCGCGTGTCCTGCCAGACGATGGCGTTATAGTAGGGCTTGCCGGTCTCCCGATCCCAGACGAGGGTCGTCTCGCGCTGGTTGGTGATGCCGACGGCCGCCAGGTCGCCGGTCGTCAGGCCGCACTTCTCCAGCGCCTCGCGCGTGACGGTCTGCGTCTTGGCGGAGATTTCGAGCGCGTCATGCTCGACCCAGCCGGCCTGGGGGTAGATCTGGCGGTGTTCGAGCTGGTGCGCGCCGACGGCCCGGCCGTCGTGGCCGAAGATGATGCAGCGGGTGCTCGTGGTCCCCTGGTCGATCGCGGCGATATACTGTTTTTTGGCCGGGATGGTCGCCATCGTCATCCTCCCATAAAAACCTGTTTGCAAAGCCCATTCCGAGCGGTTGAAGCCGCCGCCACGTTTGCTAAGTGTCTATCCGAGAACTCGCTCCGGCTTACCTCACCCCCTCGGCTCCCCCTCTCCTGACGTGCGAGCCGAAGGCTCGCCCTCAGGAGAGGGGGAGCCGAGGGGGTGAGGCCGGTCGCCAGGAACTTTTTAAACAGGCTCCTAGAACTTCGTGAAACGGGTGTGGGACGCGCCGCAGATGGGGCACTTGTCGGGCGCCTCGCCCTCCATCGTGTACCCGCAGACGCCGCAGACGTAGACGTCGCCCAGCTCGGAATCCTTGCCGGCGGCGACGGCCTCCTTGGCCGCGGCGTAGAGCGCCGCGTGCACCTTCTCGGCGGCCAGCGCATGTTCCATGCTGCTCTGGGCGCGCTTCTCCTCGTCGGCCAGCGCGGCCGCGATGAACTCCGGATACATGCTGTGAATCTCGTAGCTTTCGCCGTCGAAGGCGACCTCGAGGTTCTCAGCGGTCTTGCCCAGCCCGAACGTGCGCAGGTGGTTGGTCGCGTGGATCTGTTCGGAGAGGGAGGCCGCGCGGAACAGGCGCGCGATGTTGGCAAAGCCATCGCGCTCCGCCCGCTCGGCGAAGACCATATATTTCATGTGAGCCTGGCTCTCGCCGGCAAATGCTGCCTTGATGTTCTCCAGAGTCGTTGCTTTCATGGGATGTCTCCTTTGCTTGGCGCGCCGCGTGGCCGCGGCATATTGCGCCCAACCTAACATACGTTCGGGGGGCTGTCCATGACGGAGAACATAGAACCGGGCGTCTGGCCGAAAACCTGCCGGGACCGGTCTCCGACCGAGCCGGGGGTCGGAGGCCGGCCAGGGCTATTTTCGGGCGGATTCCTGTCCGAGGACGGCCCTGGCTGGCCGGCCCATCCTCCTCCCCGCTCGGGGTCAGGAGCGGGGGAGGGAGCGGCGCGCTCGGCGGCCTCTGGGATCAGCGCGCAAAGAGGCGCGGGGAGCGCGGCTCGGTGCCGTTCTGCAGGCGCTTGATGTTCGGGCGCAGCGACCAGGTGACGGCCAGGGCCGCGCCGAGCGCATAGACGAGGTGGATCCACGGGCCCAGCCCCAGCGCCGCATGCACCGCCAGCGTCAGCGGGATGACCACCGCGATGAGCAGCGACGTGACCGAGGCGTAGCGGATGACGTTGAGGCCGAAGGGCAGCAGCGGGATCAGCCAGAGCGCGGACAGCGGCCAGAGCGCCACGCACACGCCGATGTTCGGTCCCGTGCCCGCGCCGCCCTTGAAGCCGAGATAGATGGACCAGTTATGGCCCACCACGGCCGCGATGCCGGCCGCGACCTCGGCCCACGGCGAGCCGACGCCGATCCAGCGCGCCGCCATGATCGCCAGGAAGCCCTTGAGGATGTCGCCCGCGCCGGTCAGCACGCCGGCCCACGAGCCGCCCGCGCGGATGGCGTTGGTGCCGCCCGTCCGTCCGCTGCCCTGACGGCGGAGATCCTGGCCCTTCATGGCGTAGATCACGAAATAGCCGACGGGTATCGCGCCGATGAGATAGCCCAGGGCGCCTGCCAGAATGATCCGATACCACAGCATGATGGTTTCTACCTTGTGAAACTGGACGCTCGCTGGCGAAAGCACGAAGCCGGGTGTTGGGAGCCGGACGCTGCTGCGAGGCTCCTTGGGACTAACACTTGCGCCGGGCGGAAGTTGCGCTTTTTTGTCCCCGCCGGCCGCACCGCGAAACGTCAGCGCCCCAGGATGTTGCTCAAGAACAGCTTGGTGCGTTCGTGTTGCGGCGCTTCGAAAAGCTGCTCGGGCGGGGCTTCCTCGATGATCTTGCCCTGATCCATGAAGACGATGCGCCGGGCAGCCGCGCGCGCAAACCCCATCTCGTGCGTCACGCACAGCATGGTGATGCCGGTCCGCGCCAGATCGAGCATGACGTCCAGCACCTCCTTGATCATCTCCGGGTCCAGCGCGCTGGTCGGCTCGTCGAACAGCATGATCTTCGGGTTCATCGCCAGCGCCCGCGCAATCGCGACGCGCTGCTGCTGGCCGCCGGAGAGCTGGCCGGGGAACGAATCCGCCTTCTCCGGGATGCCGACCCGCTCCAGCAGCTCGCGGGCGATGCGGTCGGCCTCCTCCGTGCTGCGCCGGCGCACGGTGCGCTGGGCCAGCGTGATGTTTTGTAGCGCGGTGAGGTGGGGGAACAGGTTGAACTGCTGGAACACCATGCCCACCTCGGCGCGCACCGCGTTGATGTCGGTGGACTTGTGCGTGAGGTGGATGCCATCGACGATGATGTCGCCGGAGTTGACCGCCTCCAGGTGGTTGATGGTGCGCAGCAGCGTGGACTTGCCGGAGCCGCTCGGCCCGACGATGACCAGCACCTCGCCCGCGGCGACGTCCATGCTCACGTCGTTCAGGGCGTGTACCCTGCCGAACCATTTGTGGACGTGCTGAATCTGGATGATATTCTCTGGCATGCGATCCTCCCTAGCGGCGTTCCACGGCCATGCGGCGCTCCAGGCTGGTCGCCAGGCGCGTGAACAGCACCGTCAATATCAGGTACAGCAGGGCGACGATCAGATAGGTGTCGAAGCTCTGGAAGGTGCGGCCCACGAATTCGCGGCCCCGCCGGGTCAGGTCGGGCAGGCCGAGGATCGAGACGAGCGCGCTGTCCTTGAGCAGGGTCACGAACTCGTTGCTCATGGGCGGCAGGATGACCCGCACAGCCTGGGGCAGGATGACGTAGCGCATGGCCTGGACATAGTTCATGCCGAGCGAGCGCGAGGCCTCCATCTGGCCCTTGGCGATCGACTGGATGCCGGCGCGGAAGACCTCCGTCATGTATGCGCCATAGGCGAAGGTGAAGGCGATCACCGCGGCCGTGAAGTCGCGAATCTTGATGGTGCTCAGGGCCGGGATCTCGCGGAAGAGGATGGGGATGCCGTAGTAGAGCCACAGCAGCCACACGAGCACGGGCACCCCGCGCACGATCTCGACGTAGATGGACGAGAGGCCGCGCAGGAGCGGGCTGTTGGCGACGCGGAACACGCCCATGATCATGCCGACGCACACGATGAACAGGAACGAGACGATCGTCAGCTTGAGCGTCAGAAAGATGCCGTCCCCCTCGCCGTAGCTGCCGATCACGAAGCGCAGGATGACGCCGTAGCGCTCCGGGAAGGCGACATACAGGAGGATGGCGAGCGCGACCGCGCCGATCAACAGGAACCAGTAGCGGTCGAAGTATTTCCAGCGGCTTTCATCGCCCGGATGGAGCGGGGCGGGAAGCGGCGCAGAGCCCACGGTTGTCTTGGAGATGTCGGTCACTGATAAACTGCTCCTTGGCTTTCAGCGCCCGGCCAAACGCGGCGCGGACGGGTCTCTAGCGGCGCAGGCGCGGGTCGAGCGCATCGCGCAGGCCGTCGCCCAACAGGTTGAAGCTCAACACGGTCAGCATGATCGCCAGGCCGGGGAAGAAGACCAGGTGCGGCGCGGTGAACACCTGGTTGCGTTCCGCGCCCAACATCGAGCCCCATTCGGCCATCGGCGGCTGCGCGCCCAGGCCGAGGAACGACAGCGCGGCGGCGTCGAGGATGGCCGTCGCGATGCCGAGCGTGCCCTGCACGATCAGCGGGGTCAGCGTATGGGGCAGGATGCTGCGCGACAGGATGCGCATGGGCGGCACGCCGACCGCACGATCCGCCAGCACGAAGTCCCACTCCTTGACGGTGAGCACGCTGGCGCGCGTCACGCGCGCATAGGCCGGGATCGAGACGATGCCGATGGCCAGTAGCGCGTTGATCAGCCCCTCGCCCAGCACGGTGACGATGGCGATGGCCAGCAGCAGCGCGGGGAAGGCGAGCAGCACGTCCATCAGGCGCATGATGATGTTGTCGGGCCAGCCGCCCAGGAACCCCGCCAGCGCGCCCAGGGTCGCGCCGATGATGATGGCGAAGCCGACCGTCGTGAAGCCGACCATCAACGAGACGCGCGCGCCGTAGAGCACCCGGCTGAAGAAGTCGCGCACGTTGCCGTCGGTGCCCATGATGTGCTGCGGCCGATCCGCCGGGCAGCCGAGGAGGTGGATGCACGGGGCCTCGCGCTTCTTGACGTCCTCCTTGCCGATGAGCGGCTGGTTGGGCGGGTAGGGCGCGATGATCGGCGCGGTGACCGCGATCAGGATCATGAACGCCAGGATGGTTGCGCCCACGATGGCCGAGCGGGTGTGGCGCAGCGCGCGCCAGGCGTCCTGCGCCGGGCTGCGCGGGGGGCGGTCGGCGATGCCCTGGGCCACCGTGCTGGCAGCGGTATCGGTGACGGTCATGCTGTCCTTTGACATCCGTTGTGGCCGGTGTCCTCACCGGGCCACCGCCTGGCGCGGTGAGGACACCGGCCAGAGCAGGGAAAACGGGTTTGTAGATACACTTATCCCAGCCGCACGCGCGGATCGAGAAATGCGTAGAGCAGATCCACGAACAGGTTGATGACCACGTAGGCGGCCGCGATGATCAGGGTAAAGCCCTGCACGATCGCATAATCGCGCGCCTGGATGGCATCGAAAAGGATGCGGCCCACGCCGGCCAGGTTGAAGATCGTCTCGGTCAGCACTGCGCCGCCGAGCAGGCTGCCCAATGACAGCCCGATGATGGTCACGATGGG
The DNA here is from genome assembly GCA_002068935.1 of Chloroflexi bacterium ADurb.Bin325. Classification (GTDB taxonomy): domain Bacteria; phylum Chloroflexota; class Anaerolineae; order CG2-30-64-16; family CG2-30-64-16; genus MWBF01. The sequence continues at coordinate 17,401 of MWBF01000008.1, read as the reverse complement.
GATCAGCGCATTGCGCATCCCGTGGCGCAGGACCACGCGCGGCTCGCTCAGCCCCTTGGCCCGCGCGGTGCGCACATAATCGAGGCTCAGCACGTCGAGCAGGCTGGAGCGCGTCATGCGCGCGATGATCGAGAGCGGGATCGTGCCGAGCGCGACCGCCGGCAGGATCATGTGCCGGAAGGTGTCCCAGAAGACCGGCAGGTTGAGCGTGAGCAGCGAGCTGAACAGGTGCATGTTGGATATGAACGAGAGCACCGAGTTGAGCGGCCCGGGCTGGAGGTCGAGACGCCAGGCCTCCTGGATGGTCGGCACGATCAGGCCGGGCGAGTTGCGGCCGGAGGGCGGCAACTGGAAGGGCGTGTCCTTGAGCGTGAGCGCAAACAGATAGGCCAGCATCAGGCCGAGCCAGAAGACGGGCATCGACACGCCGATGTTGGCGATGACCATCGTCGCGACATCCACGATGGAGTTGCGCCGGTAGGCGGACCACAGGCCGGCCAGGATGCCGACGGCGGTGGCGAAGATCAGCGCGGCCAGCGACAGCTCGACGGTGACGGGCAGGCGCTCGACGATCAACTGGGTGACCGGCCGGCCGTAGCGAAACGACTGGCCGAGGTCGCCCCGCGCGACGTCCTTGAGATAGATGCCGAACTGCGTGGTGATGGGCTTGTTCAGCCCGTAGCGCACGTTGAACGCGTCGCAGATCTGCGCGGTGGCCTTCTCGCCCAGCATCGCGCGACAGGGGTCGCCCGGCAGCAGCCGCGCCAGCGCAAAGGTCACGAACAGGATGCCCAACAGCACCGGCGCTGCGGCCAGGATCCGTTGGCTGATGAAACGCAGCATGCTGACTCCGAGCGGTATGCTATATATGCCACGAATTACACGAATTTGACCAATCTAGCGAATTCTTTGCGATATTCGTTCGCTTCGTCTTGTTCGTGCAATTCGTGGCAAAGACGCTCGTCCTTAGAATCGATCCGAAAATTGCTCTGGCCGGTCTCCGACCGAGCCAGGGGCACGGTCAGAGACCGGCCCCAGCAGGTTTCCGGATAGGCTCTTATTCGACCGGCGGCGCGTTCAGGAACTGCCCGAACAGGCCGGAGAAGTAGGTGAAGGAGCCGTCGCGGCCCACGTGAAGCGGGTGCGCGGCGTCCCACTGCACCGCGTAGGACAGCAGGACGTCCTGGCTATCCAGGGCGCTGCCGTCGTGGAACTTGACGCCGGGGCGCAGCTTGAACGTCCACTCGGTCAGGTCGGCGTTGGCCTGGTAGCTCTCGGCCAGGCCGGGCTGCACCGCGGTGCCGCCGATCTCGTAGGAGAGCAGCGCCTCGTTGATCTGCTCGCAGACGCGCAGCGCCTCGCCGTCGGTCTCGTCCGCGGAGTACAGGCCGGCCGGCTCGCCGTTCTGCATCCAGACCAGCGTGTCGCGGCCGCCCGGATCCATGCTGGCGAAGTGCTCGTTGCCCAGCGGGCTGGCGTGCGCGCCGCTCACGTCGGCCTTGAAGGCCGTCGCGGAGCCGCCGTGCGCCACCGGCACCATGGGAACGTGCTGCTTGATGAGGTTGTTCGCCTCCGCATACAGCTTGTTGCGCTCAGCCTGGTCCGCCAGCGACGCGGCCTTCTTCAGCACGGCCTGGAGATCCTTGAAGCCGGCGCCGAACTGCGGGGAGGCGCCCTCGCCGAAGTGATAGTCCAGGAAGTTGGTCTGATCCGGGTAGTCCGCGCCCCAGCCCAACAGGTACATGCTCAGCTCGCCGCGGTCGGCTGCGTCGAGGAACGCGCCCGACTCCATGACGGTGATGTTGACGGTGATGCCCAGCTCGGCGAGCTGCGCCTGGATGTCCTGGGCCACGATGCTCGGCTCGGGCAGATAGCCGCGCACGACATCGCGGTAGGAGAGATCGACCGTGAAGCCGTCTGCGAAGCCGGCCTCGGCGAGCAGGGCCTTGGCCGCGGCCAGGTCGAAGTCATACCACGCCTCGCCCTCGCAGCCGCCGGGGATGGTGCAGGGCGTGAAGTGGCTCGCCACCTCGGAGCCTTCGGGATAGAAGTTGTCCACGATGCGCTGCCGGTCGAGGCCGATGGCGATCGCCTGGCGCACCTTCTCGTTGTCGAACGGGGCCTTGTCCCGGTTGAAGCCGAGATAGAAGACGTTGAGCGCCTGCCGCGGATAGAGCGTCAGCGTGTCATCGTTTCTGATGGTGTCGAAGTCGTCCGGCGTCGGGTTGTCGATGCCGTCCACGGTCCCGGATTGCAGCTCGGTCAGGCGCTGCGCGCCCTGCGTCTGCCACTGGAAGACCAGGGTCTTGGCGATGGCCTTGTCGCCCCAGTAGTCGTCGTTGCGGGTCATGATGATCTGGCTGCCCTTCTGCCACCGCTCCAGCTTGTACGGGCCGGTGCCGATGGGGTTCTCGACCAGTTGCATGCCGCCGCCGGTGCTCTGGAGATACTCCGAGGGGTGGATCTGGAACGCGGAGAAGGCCACCTTCGACGGGAAGGCCACGTCGGACTGGCACAGCGTGAACTTGACGGTCAGCTCGTCCACCGCCTCGATCGAGCGGATGATCCCGCCGTAATCGCAGTTGACGGCCGCATAGCTGGTGTCGGTGACGATGGCCTGGTTGCCCTCGGCCTCGGCCGCGCCCGCCGGCTTCTGGCCGATCCACTTCTCGTAGATGGCGTCATATTTGCCGCTGGCCTTGATGTGCGCCAGGCCGGCGTTGAACAGCGGGAGCAGGCCATCGGGGTCGCCCTTGCGAACGACCAGCCCGTAGGCCTCGTTGGTCTGCAACTCGCCCACGATCTTCAGCTTGCCCTTGAACTGGGGCGATTGCAGCGCGTAGTCGGCCGCGACGGGCGTATCGACCACGACCGCGTCGATGTTGCCGTTGACGAGATCCTGGAGGGCCAGGTCGGGGCTGTCGTACTGCTTCGGATCGATGCCCAGCTCGCGCACCGCGATGGCGCCGGTGGTCTCGATCTGGACGCCGATGGTCTTGCCCTGCAGGTCGGCCTCGCCCGCGATGGCCGTATCGTCGGCCAGGACGATGATGGCCTGGTTGGCGTCGAAGTACGGGTCGGAGAAGTCCATCGCGGCCTGGCGCTCCTCGGTGATCGTGACCGACGAGATGATCGCCTCGTACTGGCCCGCCTCGAGGCCCGCAAAGATGCCGTCCCAGGCGGTGTTCTGGATCTCGACCGTGAAGCCCTGGTCCGCGGCAATCGCATTGATGAGGTCGATGTCGAAGCCGGTCAGCATCTTGTTCTCGTCCACGAACTCCATGGGCGGGAACGATGCATCGCTGGCGACCGTGAACGTCTTGGCTGCGGCCTCGGTGGGCTGGGCCGCCTCCGCCGGCTCGGTAGCCTCCGCCGGCTGGGCCGCCGCGGCCGGCTCAGCGGCCGGCGCCTGTTCCGCGGGCTGCTTGCCGCCGCAGGCCGCCAGGATGCCGAGCAGCAGGATGGCGACAACCAGCAGACTGAGGTTCCTCAATACCTTCATAAGGTTCTCCTCCTGGTGAAATGATCGACGCGAGGCCAAAAGACAGAGCGGGGATGTCGCGTCGCATCTCCGTTCGAACCGAGCAGAGTCTTCGCCGCGCCACGACAATGTGTGGGACGTTGTCTGTACGCCGTGCGGTGTACAACGGAGTACAATTATAGCGGCGCGATGGAGAATGTCAAAACGTTTCCTTGCGTTATCATTTGTCAGGAACTTGTGCCATATGCTGGACGTTTATCAGTATATGGGGTGATCCAGCGGGGAAAGTGTGTTACAATCCCCCTTGCCCTGTGGCACGCCGGAGGCTCATCTTGTTCGGGAAAATGTCTGTAAAAACATCGGCCGCCAGCCTGGCGCGGGCAGCCGTGCTTGCAGCCCTCGTCGCGCTCATCGCGGCCCTGGCCGCGGCGACGCCGGCCGCGGCCAACCGCGGCGCGCAGGCTGCAACGGCCACCCCCAGGCCCACGGCCACATCGCGCCCGGCGACGCGCACGCCCGCGCCGACCGCGACGCGCACGCCCTCGCCCACGCCGACCGTGACGCTCTCCGCGCCCCTGGCCGACCTGCTCGAATCCGGGCGCTGGCATCAGCTCATCGGCGACTGCGCCTGGGCACGCCGCGAGTTTGCGGAGATCGCCGCCGCGCGGCCGGCCTCGGCCGAGGCCGCGGAGGCCAACTACCGCATGGCGCAGTGCTATCTGCGCGACGATGCGGTTATCGAGGCCGCGGCGACGCTGGCCGCGCTGCTGGAGACCGCGCCGCCGGACGACCCCTACCGCACGCCCGCGCAGTTCCTCTACGGCCAGACGCTGGCCGCGCTGCTGCGCTGGCCGGAGGCCGAGGCCGCCTACCGCGCCTACCTCGCGCTCGCGCCGGAGCTCCAATATCTGACCTGGCAGCGCATCGCCGCGCTGCGCAGGGCGCAGGACGACCTGGCCGGCGCGACCGAGGCGTTCGAGGCCGCGCTTGCGCGGTCGCCGGACTGGGCCAACACGCTCCAGATCCGCCGCGGGCTGGCCGATCTGGCGCTGATGCAGGGCCGGCCGCTGGACGCGGTCGCGCAGTACGATGCGCTGCGCGGGGACAACGCGACCGGCGCGCTCGCCTCGGAGATGCACTATCTGGCAGGCAACGCGCTCGCGCTGGCCGCGCCCACGCCGGTTGCAGCCGCGACCGCCCGGCCCACGGCGCGGGCAACGCCGCGCGTCAGCCCGACCCCGCCGCCCACCGCAACCCCCGTGCCCGTCCCCGCGGCCGCGCTGGCGCGCTGGCGCGCGGCGATGGATGCGGACATCACGAGCCGCTGGGCGCACGCGGCCATCGTCGCGCTGCTCGACGCGGGCGAGCCGGTGGACGAGTTCCAGCGCGGGGTCGCCAACTATCATACCGGCGTCTACGAGCTGGCGATCGCTGCGTTCGACCGGCTGCGCGCGGCGGACGCCACCGGCAGGGGCGGGCTGGCCTGGTACTACTCCGGGCTGAGCTATATCGCGCTGGGCGACTACGCCACGGGCATCCGCGAGCTGGAGACGTTCATGGCGCGCGCGCCCGGCCTGCCCCAGGTCGCGGACGCCTGGATGGCGAAGGCGCGCGCGCAGATGCGCGGGGGCGACATGGCCGGCGCACTGGAATCCTATCGCCAGCTCGCCGCGCAGAAGCCCGATTCGCCGCAGGCGCCCAAGGCCCTCTGGCAGTTCGCCATCCAGCAGGACCCGGAGCCGCCCGTGGCGGCCGCGGCCGGGCGCTATCTGGAGCTGGCCCGCCGCTACCCGAACGCCGACGAGGGCTGGCGCGCCTACCAGAACGCAGGGGTGATCTACTTCCGCCTCGGCGACTATAAGGCCGCGGCGGACACCTGGCTCGAGATGGCGGAGGCGGAGCTGCCCGCGTTCACCCGGCCGGTGGCCTACTACTGGCTCGGCCGCGCGCGGCTCGCCCTGGGCGATCGCGCCGCCGCGGAGCAGGCGTGGCTGGCCGCGGAGCAGGCCGGGGCCGAGAGCTTCTACGGCCTGCGCGCAGCGGACTGGCGCACGGGCCGCGAGCGTGCGGCGATGAACGGCCGGCCCGCCGGCGCAGCGCAGCCCGCAAAGATCGAGCCTGCGCCGGGCTCGGCCGCGGAGAAGACGCAGATCGCCGCGTGGCTCAGGACGTGGGCCGGGCCGGGCGCGCTCGACCTGCCGGCGGCCGTGCTGAACGACGGCGACTGGCAGCGGGGCGCTGCGCTGCTGGAGCTGGGGCTGCGCCCCACGGCGCTCGCCCAGTGGGAGCGCGTGCGCCTGCGCAACGAGAAGGACGCCTGGACGCTGGCCGCGCTGGCGTTGGCCTTCCGCGACCGCGGGGCCAACCGGCTGTCGCTCCTGGCCGCGGAGCAGGTCGTGGCGCTGTCGGGCAGGCTGATGCGCGATGCGCCGGCCGCGCTGCAACGGCTGGCCTACCCCATGCCGTACGAGGCGCTCATCCGCGCGGAGGCGGCCAAGTATCGGATCGACCCGCGGCTGCTCGCGGCCATCATCCGCCAGGAGAGCCGCTTCGAGGCGGGCGTCGCATCGGTCGCGGGCGCGCAGGGGCTGATGCAGGTCATGCCGGGCACCGCGGAGTCGATCGCCGCGCAGTTGGGCCGGTCGGACTTCGAGGCGCACCACGCATACTATCCCTACGTCAACGTCGCGTTCGGCGCATTCTACATCAACCAGTGGGTGACGCACTTCGGCGACAGCCTGTTCGCCGGCCTGGCCGCGTACAACGGCGGGCCGGGCAACGCGCAGGTGTGGCGAAGCTGGGTGTCGGGCGACGATGACCTGTTTGCGGCCGCGATCAACATCAACGAGACGCGCGTCTACGTGCAGGCGGTCTGGTCGCACTACGAGGCGTACCGCCGGCTGTATCCGCAGTAGGCCCTCACCCCCAGAGATTGTTTGAAAAGCCGCCTGGCGACTGAAGTCACGGCCACCATTGCCAAGTCTGCCTGCGCAGACTAAAGCCCGCAAGTCTCCGTAGGGAGACTTGGCAAACGTGGCAGCGGTTTCAACCGCCCGTTCCGGGCTTTTCAGACAGCCTTAGAACGTTTTTGTCCTTGTGTCTGTTCCGTGCTAACATGCACCTGTCACGACGGGGTGCAGCCCACCCCGCAATATATCCCCCGCGGTGGCCCGCCATCGGAGCCATGCAGCCTTAAGGAGAACCTATGACGTCTAACGACCGCACGCACGCCGTCAGCCCGGATCCGGGCGCCGATCTCCAATCGACCATCATGCAGCTCCAGGATCTTCAGGAACGCTTTCAGTATGAGCTTCAATTCGCCGAGCAACTCTGCACGTGGCATCCGGCCGAGGCCGACGCCTGGCGCGGCCTGATGGCCGAGGCGGCCGGGCAGGTCGCGGCCGCGCTGGGGACGGGCAACGTGGACACGGCGCGCGCGGCCATCACCGCGGCCGAACAGTCCCTCTCGCCCATCGCCCACGTCGCCAAGACCTACACCATCTACTGCATCGGCCACGGGCACATCGACATGAACTGGATGTGGTCCTGGCCGGAGACGGTAGCGGTCACGAACGACACCTTCACGACCGTGCTCAAGCTGATGGAGGAGTTCCCGGAGTTCCACTTCAGCCAGAGCCAGGCGAGCGTCTACGCCATCATCGAGGAGCACAACCCCGAGCTGCTCGCGCGCATCGCGGAGCGCGTGGCCGAGGGCCGCTGGGAGGTGACGGCCAGCCATTGGGTCGAGAACGACAACAACATGGCCGGCGCGGAGAGCCTCTGCCGCCATCTGCTCTACACGCGCGAGTACATGCAGCAGCTCTTCGGCCTGTCGCCGGAGGACGTGCCGATCAACTGGAGCCCGGACACCTTCGGCCACGCCGCGACCCTGCCCGCGTACATGGTGCGCGGGGGCATCAAGTATATGTATCTCCATCGGCCCGGCGCGATCGGGCCGGCGCGGCCCGGCATGTTCTGGTGGCAGGCGCCCGACGGCTCGCGCGTGCTCGTGCGCAACGACATGCTGTACGGCTACAACGGCGTCATCCGGCCCGAGGACCTGCTGAAGCAGATGGGCATCTTCATCGACCAGACCGGGCTGCGCTGCTCGATGTTCGTCTACGGCGTGGGCGATCATGGCGGCGGGCCGACGCGCCGCGACATTGTGCGCGGGCTGGACATGGACACCTGGCCCGTCTTCCCCAACATCAAGTTCAGCACGGCCCGCGCGTTCTACGAGCGGGTCGAGCGCGAGGGCGCGCACCTGCCCGTGCTCGATTGCGAGCTGAACACCGAGTTCACCGGCTGCTACACCACGCAGACGCTCATCAAGCGCAACAACCGGTTCGCCGAGAATCATCTGGCGGATGCGGAGGTCGCGGCGAGCCTCGCCTGGCTGGCCTTTGGCCGGGCCTATCCCGCGGACAAGCTGCGCCGCGGCTGGCGCGACACGCTCTTCTCGCACTTCCACGACATCCTGCCCGGCTCCGGCGTCCACGACACGCGCACCTACAACGACGGCCAGTACCAGCAGACGATGGCGATGACCGGCATGATCGAGCGGCTGGCGCTGCGCCAGATCGCCGGCCAGGTGGACACCTGCTTTGCGCAGGGCCCGGCCCCCGCGCTGACGCCGGCCTCGCGGCTCTCCGACGCCTTCGGCGCGGGCGTGGGCTTCATGTCGAGCAACGGCGCGCTGAGCCAGCCGGAGCAGAGCGCGGGCCAGGGCAACCGGCCGTTCGTCGTCTTCAACCCGGTGACATGGGCGCGCGACGAGATCATCGAGACGACCGTGTGGGACAACACGCCGCCCGGCGCGCTGCTGCCGCCGTTGGAGAAGCGCGCGTTCAGCGTCTGCCTGCCCGACGGCAGCGCCTATGCGCCGCAGCTCATCGGCTCCGGCCACTTCTGGGGCCACAGCTATGTGCGGTTTGCGCTGCCGGTGCAGGTCGCGAGCCTGGGCTATGCGACCTTTGCGCTGAGCGAGACCGCGGCCCCGGCGGAGACCGTGCGGCCGGGCGTCTGGCAACTGGGCGACCGCCAGCCGCAGCCGCGCAGCCACACGCAGCAGCCGCAGGAAGGGCTGGAGAACGACCTGGTGCGCGTCGAGCTGGACATGTCGCACGGCGGCATCCGCTCGCTGGTGGATAAGCGTAGCGGCGTGCAGCTCATCGGGCCGGAGCAGGTCGCGCGCGTCCTGGAGTACGCGGTCGAGCGGCCCAACGGCATGACGGCCTGGGTGATGGACAACATCGGCGTGATCGAATATCCGCGCGTGATCGATATCAAGCGCCAGCTGCGCGGGCCGTTCAAGGCCACCATCGCGGTCAAGCTGCGGGTGAAGGAGTCCGACATCACGCTGACCTATGAGCTGCGCGCGGGCGATCCGCAGCTCTACATGCACCTGGACGTGGTCTGGTTCCAGCGCGGGACGCCGGAGACGGGCGTGCCGATGCTGCGGCTGGCCCTGCCGCTGGCGCTGACCGGCGCGCGCGGCCGCTACGAGGTGCCGTTCGGCGCGGTCGAGCGCAGCCTGAACCGCGGCGAGGAGGTGCCCGCGCTCCAGTGGGCGCAGGTGACGGGCGAGGTGGACGGCGTACAGGCCGGGTGTCTGCTGGTCAACGACTGCAAGTACGGCCATGCGCTGGACGGCGGCACGCTGCGCATGACGCTGATCCGCAGCAGCTACATGCCCGACATCCTGCCCGAGGTCCGCCAGCACGAGATCCATGCGGGGCTGCTGCCCTTTGCCGGCGACCTGCCCGTCGCGGAGGCGATCCGGCTGGGCCGCAACTTCAACCACGCCCTGCGGATCGTGGGGACGGATGTGCACGGCGGGCCGCTGCCGTCCGTTGCGTCGTTCGCGGCGGTTGCACCCGACACGGTTATCCTGGCGAACGTCAAGAAGGCCGAGGAGGACGATGCGCTCGTGCTGACCCTCTTCGAGCCGACCGGCGCGGCCACGGATGCGCGGGTCGAGTTCGATGTGCGGGCGCTGGGCCGGCCCGTTGCCGCGGTCGAGGTGGATCTGATGGAGCGGCCCGTCGCTGCATCCAGCGCGGCGGTCCGCGGCGACGGCGTGACGGTGCACATCCCCGCGCACGGCATCGCGGCGGTGAAGGTGAACTTCGCCAGGTAGGGCGAACGGGCCGGATTGCCCCCATCCCGTCGCTCCCTCCCCCGCGCAGCGGGGGCCCGGGGTGGGGGCTAAACTCGCCCCCATCCCCCAACCCCTTCCCCCGTCCCGACAGGGGAAGGGGTGACGTGCTCCCTCCCCTGCGCAGCGGGGGAGGGCCGGGGTGGGGGCCATAAGTCGCCCCCACCCCCTGACGGCGTCAACCGGCGAACGGCCGGTCGGCCAGGCCGGCCGGCCCCTCGCTGACCTGGCGGACGCGCAGCTCGGCCTGATCCAGCAGCGCGTTGCACCGCTCCGCAAGCTGCGCGCTGCGCTCGAACAGCGCGACGGACTCTGCCAGCGAGCAGTTGCCCGCCTCCAGCCGGCGCACGGTCTCCTCCAGCTCCGCATAGAGCTGCTCGAAAGTCATCTCCTCGGTCATCGATCCCTCGCATTGATGTGACAGGTTTGCAGGTTACAGGTTGCGGGCCGAAGCCCATCGAGCGCCAAGAATCTATCCGAAAATTGCTCTGGCCGGTCTCCGACCGAGCCAGGGGCACGGTCAGAGACCGGCCCCAGCCGGTTTTCAGATAGGCTCTAATCTGTGTAACCCGCAACCTTCAAACCGGCAACCCATCCTATGATGTCACGGTCGCGTCGAAGCTCCCATCGGCCAGCCGCGCGCGGATCGCGTCGCCCGGGCTGACCTGGCCGACGGAAGCGACGACCGCGCCGTCGGGCCGGGTGATGATGGCGTAGCCGCGCGATAGCACGCGGTTGACGTCGAGCGCGGCCATCTGAAGCTGTATGCCGTGGACGCGCTGCCGCCGGGCGTGTATGCGGTCGGGCGCGGCCCGCCGCACCCGGTGGGCCAGATGCTCCAGGTTCTGCCGCGCCGCGGCGAGCTGCTGCGCAAGCTGCTGCGCGGCGGCCGACCGGAGCGCGGCCACGTCCGCCGCGATCTCCCGGCCGTCCGGCGTGACGAGCGCGGCGGCCGCGGTCGGCGTGGCCGCGCGCTGATCCGCGGCAAAGTCGGCGATGGTGAAATCGGTCTCGTGGCCGACGCCGGTGACGACCGGCACGGCCGACGCGACGATGGCGCGCGCCACCCGTTCATCGTTGAAGGCCCACAGCTCCTCGATGGAGCCGCCCCCGCGCGCCAGGATGATCGCGTCCAGCGGCTCACGCTCGGCCGACCAGCGGTTGAGCAGCGCGAGCGCAGCGACGATGGTCGGCGGGCCCTGCTCCCCCTGGACGACCGCGGGCGCCAGGAGCACATCGACGAGCGGATAGCGCGACGCCAGCGTGCGCAGGATGTCGCGCAGCGCCGCGCCGGTCGCCGAGGTCACGACGCCCAGGCGCTCGGGCCGGGCCGGGAGCGGTCGCTTGCGCTCCGGGCTGAACAGCCCCTCCGCCTCCAGCCGGCCGCGCAGCCGCTCGAACTCCAGCCAGAGCCGGCCCGCGCCCGCGGCCCGGATGTCGTCCACGTAGAGCTGGTAGACGCCCTGCGCCTCGTAGACGCTGATATAGCCGTGCGCGGTGACCGCGTCGCCGTCGCGCGGGAGCGTCAGCCGCTGGGCGGTGGTGCGCCAGATGACGGCCCTGATCGACGCGTTGGCGTCCTTCAGCGTGAGATAGCAGTGGCCGGAGGTGTGCTGCTTGAAGTTGGAGACCTCGCCCGACAGCCAGACATCCGAGAGGAGCGCATCCTCGGCAAACCGGGCCTTGAGGTACGCGGTGATCTCACCGACCGAGTAGACGTTTTGTCCAGGCATAGGCCACCCGTTATACGCGCAGGAAGAAGAACGCCAGCGCCAGGATCAGATAGAGGCCGAGCAACTGCGCGCCCTCCAGCCAGTTCGTCTCGCCGTCCTGCGAGATGAGCGCCGCGACCATGATGCCGGAGAAGAGCGCGATGATCTCGAACTGGTTGAACACCAGCGTCAGCCGGTTGCCCATCAGCAGGCTGACGAAGACCAGCACCGGCGCAACGAACAGCGCAACTTGCAGGCTCGACCCGATGGACACGGCCATGCTGAGTTCCATCTTGTTCTTGAGCGCGGTCTGCACGGCGACCGCGTGCTCCGCGACGTTGCCGACCAGCGGCACGACGATGATGCCGATGAAGAACTCGGAGACGCCCCAGGCGGACACGGTGTGCTCGACCGAGCCGACCAGGATCTCGGACAGGATGGCGATCAAGAGCGTGGAGCCGAGCAGATAGGCCACGGACTTGCGCACGCTCCAGCCGTCGTGCGCGGCCTCGATGGCCTGGCTCAGCTCCGGCTCCGGGTTGGTGTAGCGGAGGGCGAAGATCAGGCCCAGCGCATAGACGAGCAACATCGCGATGGCCGTGCCGATGCTGAGATATTCGACCGGGCCGTGGGTCTCGGTGTGCGCGAGGAAAAAGAGCGACGGGATGACCAGCGCAAACCCGGCCAGCAGCAGTTGGGTCGCGTTGACGCCGGCATGGGTGCGGTCGAACCGCTGCACGCCGTTCTTCAGCCCGCCGACGAACACGCTCAGCCCCATGACCAGCAGGAGGTTGCCGATGATCGAGCCGGTGATCGAGGCCTTGACCAGCTCCATCAGCCCGGCGCGGATGGCGAAGAGCGTGATGATGAGCTCGGCCGCGTTGCCCAGGGTGGCGTTGAGCAGGCCGCCGATGCGCGGACCGGTGTGCGCGGCGATCCCCTCGGTCGCATGGCCGAGCAGGCCGGCGGTCGGGATGACCGCGAGCGCCGAGAGGATGAACAGGAGCGTGGGCGACAGGCCGATGAAGCGGCCGACGATGGCCACCGGTGCAAGCACCAGCAGCACGTTGAGGTATTTCACGGTGAGGTGGTCCTCTCTTTGAGCGCGACCTGGACGTCCGCGGCCATGCGCTGCATCCATTCCCAGGCATTCTCCGGCGGCAGCGCGCCCGCCCCGTCCATGAACAGGGTGGCCGGCGCGCAGTCGGGCGTCAGCAGGTTCAGGCTTTTCGGCACGGCCTCGATGACGACGGGCGTGTAGCCGATGGTGTCGCCGTCCACGTGGACGGGCATGGGCCGGGCCGTGACGATCTCGATGCGCCGCGCCCGGAAGATGTCCACCTTGGGGTCGTCCACGTGCCGGTTGACGAGCAGCTTGAGCGCGTGCAGGAGCGTGCGCGCGGGGGTAGTGCCCTGGAAACACACGATGTCCAGGAGCCCGTCGTCCATGACCGCGTGCTGCGTGAGGCGGAAGATGACGCCGTAGATCTGGATGTTGCTGGCGACCATCATCATGATGCGCCGGCTCATGCGATGGTTGTCCACGCGGATGCGCACCGACGTCCCCGCAAAGTCACGCAGGGTGAGGAAGCCGGTGATGACGGTGGCGATAAGGCCGAGGCGGCGCTTGCGCTCCATGTCCGCGTGCAGCCCGATGTTCACCGCCGCGTCAAAGCCGATGCCGCTCCAGAGGAGGAAGTGGTGGGCCGGGCCGGCGGCCCCGCGCGGGGTCACGCGGCCCACATCGACCCGGCGCACCTGGCCGGCCAGGAGCAGCCGCGCTGATTCCAGCAGCGGCCGGGGATGGATGCCGCCGGGCACGGGCAGGTTCAGCTGGCGGGCAAAGACGTTCCCGGTGCCGCTGGGCAGCACAGCGAGCGCGGCGTCGGTGTTGACCAGGCCGTCCACCGCCTCCGCGATGCTGCCGTCGCCGCCGGAGAGAAAGACGACGTCGCTGCCGCTCAGGGCCGCGCGCCGCGCATAGGTCGTGACATCGCTGGCCCCGTGGGTCTTCTCGACCCTGTCGAGCTGAAACCCCTGCTCCTCCAGATACTGGATGACCTGGAGCAGTTCGTCGTGAGAATCGCGCTGTCCCGCGACCGGGTTGTGGATGACGGTGGCTCGCATGGCGTCCGATGTTCCTTGCTTCTGTCCGCCGGCACGCGGCTACGAATCGGCCAGCAGCGCGTCCGCCGCGGCGTAGGGGTCCAGCGCGCGGCCGGCGATGGCCGCGACCAGCGCGGGCAGGCGCTCCGCGGGCTGGCGCGCGAGCAGGTCGGCCAGCAGCCGGTCGCGCAGGATGTGGTCAAGCGCGGCCGCGGCGCGGGCCTGCTCGCGCCGCGCCAGTTGGCCGCTGTCGCGCAGATAGCGCGCGTGCTGCTCCACCCAATCGCGCAGCGCCTCGACGCCGCGGCCCTCCGTCGCGATCGTCTTGACGATGGGCGGCAGCCACGCGCCGTCCGCCTGCGGGCCGGGCTGCGCGGGGCCGGGGCCTGGCTGCGGGCCGTGATGGCCCGCGGACGCCAGCCCCTGCATCATCTGAAGCGCCATGACCGTGCGATCCGCGTCCGCGCGATCCGCCTTGTTGACCGCAAAGACGTCCGCGATCTCCAGCACGCCGGCCTTGATAGCCTGCACCTCGTCGCCCAGGCCGGGCGCTTCGACGACGATGGTGGTGTGGGCCGCGCTGGCGATGTCCACTTCGGCCTGGCCCACGCCGACGGTCTCCACGAGGATGCGGTCGAACCCCGCGGCGTCGAGCACGGCGATGACGTCCGCGGTCGCGCGCGCCAGCCCGCCCAGGCTGCCGCGCGTCGCCATGCTGCGGATGAAGATGCCGGGGTCGCCGGCCAGGTCGCGCATGCGCACCCGGTCGCCGAGCAGCGCGCCGCCGGAGAAGGGGCTGGTCGGATCCACCGCGACGACGCCGACCGTCCGGCCGGTCGCGCGGTATGCGCGTGCCAGCGCGCTGACCAGGGTGGACTTGCCCGTGCCCGGCGCGCCGGTGAGGCCGATGACGTGGGCCCGGCCCGTGTGTCCGTGCAGCGCGGCGAGCAGGCCGCGCGCGTCGTCCGCGCGGTCCTCCACGCGCGAGATGGCGCGCGCCAGCGCCCGGCGGTTGCCGGCGAGAAGGTCGGCGATGAGATCCATACGTTGCGATGAAAGATCGAAGATCGAAGATTGAAGATGGATCGGCGCGTAGTCCGCCGAAATCTTCCTTCTTCCTTCTTCAATCTGCCCTATTCTTGCACCTGCGTCCGAATAAACTCGATGATGTCGTGCGTGCTGGCGCCGGGGCCGAAGACGCCCGTGACGCCGGCCTGCTTGAGCGCCGCGATGTCGTCGGCGGGGATGATGCCGCCGACGATGACGGGCGCGTCCAGCCCCTGCTCGCGCAGCAGTTCGATGACGCGCGGGCAGAGCGCCATGTGCGCGCCGGACAGGATGGAGAGGCCCACGATGTCCACGTCCTCTTGCAGCGCGGCCTCGGCGATCATCTCCGGCGTCTGGCGAATGCCGGTGTAGATGACCTCCATGCCCGCGTCGCGCAGCGCGCGCGCGACGACCTTGGCGCCCCGGTCGTGGCCGTCGAGGCCGGGCTTGGCGATCAACACGCGGATTTTGCGGTCGGTCATGCGATTGGTAACTCCCGTGGTCACGGCTGTGCTCGCAGCCATCATGCCGTCACGATCGTCCACGCGCCGGAGCCGAGGCGCTGGCTCAGCTCGTTCTGCAGCGTACGGCAGATGCGCGTGCGGTTGTTGGGGAAGGCGAGCTGGTAGCGCGCGCTGCCCTGCGCCTCGATGATGATCTCGAACCGGTCGTCCCCCTCGTATTTCTCCAGCAGATCCACCAGCTCGCCCAGGCGATGGCGGTCCGCCTCCAGGCTGTGGCTGCGGCGGAAGGTCAGGCGCAGCGTGCGCGGGGCGGCCGGAGGCTGGGCGCTGGAGTCTGGGGGCTGGAAGCTAGAAGCTGGAAGCTGAGAGTTGGCAGCTAGGTTGTCGCGGTCTTCCATTGCAGGAGGCTGGGCGCTGGAAGCCGGGTCAGGGCGGCTGTCGCCGCTGTCCTCTGCGGCTGAAGGCTGGGGGCTGGAAGCTGGAAGCTGGAAGCTGGAAGCTGGATTGTCGCGGTCTTCAAGTGCAGGAGGCTGGGCGCTGGAAGCCGGGCCGGGGCGGCTGTCGTCGCTGTCCGCTGCAACTGAAGGTTGGGCATTGGAAGCGGGAACGTTGCGGCCGTTGCCGCCGTCTTTCGCCTCCAGCTTTTGCTCTCCAGCTTCTAGCTTCTGGCTTCCAGCTTCTGGCTTCCAGCTTCCAGCTTCCAGCTTCCGGCTTCCAGCCTCTAGCGTCGCGTCGCCGGCCAACCACTCCGGCTCCTCCGCGGCAAAGGGGTTCACGTCCTCGCCGTACGCGTCATCGTCCGCGGGGCGGGCCGCCGGCCGCGCCGCGTAGCCGCCGTTGCCCTGGCGCACGGTCGGTCGGGCGGGCGTGTTCTGGCCGTTGCGATAGCGCTGATACACCGGGGTCTGATCCTCGATGACCTTCATCCCCTCGACATAATCCTGCGCCTGATCCGCGACCACGCTGACGCGACCGTTGCGGAAGTCGGCCTTGCCCCAGATCACGACGATCTTGTCGTTCGTCCAGAGGTGGCGCTTCTCTTTGAACAACTGCGGGAACACCGTCAGATCCACCGCGCCCTGCAGATCCTCCAACTTGATGAACGCCATGGTCTCGCCCTTCTTCGTCGTGATCGTCCGCACATCGGCGATCAGCCCGGCGATGACGACCGCGGCGCCCTTGATCTCCTCGGTGATATCGACCGTGGCGTGCGTGACGATGTTCTGCAGATCCACGGTCATCTGCTGCAACGGATGGCTGGAAACGTACACGCCCACAAGCTCCTTCTCCCATTCCAGGATTTCCTTCGGGCTGACCTGCGGGCTGTTCGCTGCAACGGCCAGGATATCGACGGCCGCGATGGCTCCGCCGTCGCCGCTGCTGGGGCCGAAGAGCGACATCTGCCCGGCCTCGGCCGCCGCGTGCGCGCTCGCGCTGGCGCCGAGGATGGCGTCGATCGCGGCCATCAGCCGGCCGCGCGGCCCGAAGTCGTCCAGCGCGCCGACCTTGATCAGGCATTCCAGCCCGCGCCGGTTGAGCTCGCGCAGGTCGACGCGCTCGGTAAAGTCGGCCAGCGAGGTGAAGGGGGCGTCCCCGCGGCCATCCAGCACCAGATCCACCGCGGCCTCGCCCAGGTTCTTGATGGCGTCCAGCCCCATGCGAATGGCGATGCCCGGCTCGATGGGGAAGGGGTAGACCGTGGTCTGACGGGGCGCTGCGCGGCCCGCGGGCAGCTTCTCGACGCTGAAGCGGTGGCCGCTGACGTTGACGCTGGGCGGCAGCACCTCGATGCCCATGCGCCGGCACTCGGCGATCAGCACGCCGATCTTCTCGGTGTTGTGGCGCTCGACGGTGAGCAGCGCGGCCATGTACTCGACCGGGTAGTGCGCCTTGAGGTAGCCCGTCTGCGCGACGATGACCGCGTAATCGGCCGCGTGCGCCCGGTTGAAGCCGTAGCGCGCAAATCCCATGAGCGCGTCCCAGATGGCGTCGGACTCGCCCCGGCTGAGCCTGGAGACCCGGTGCGCGCCCTTTGCAAAGATCTCCCGGTGCTCGTCCAGCGTCTTCTTGGACTTCTTGCTGATGCCGCGGCGCACCAGATCCGCCTCGCCCGGCGTGTACCCGGCGACGTCGGCCAGGATCTGGATCACCTGTTCCTGATATACGCAATTGTGGACGATCACGCCGTCTGCCACGAAGCTGTGCAGCCCTTCGACGGTCAGGTCATAGACGTGCTCGACGCCGACAGGTTCGATGGAAAGGATGCGCTGCCAGTTGACGTTGAGCGCGCGGCGGGTCTGCGCCATGTTCAACTCGTTGGCGACCCGCTCTACCACCCTGGCCGGGATGCGTTCGCGATCCTTGTGAGCCGTGCGGAAATGCTGGCGGTCGAATCCGTGCTCTCGCATCAGGCCCTTCTGGGAGCCATGCCACG